>DAOQGS010000167.1:0-7223 GCA_035338675.1 Cellvibrionaceae bacterium | reverse complement strand
GGGGGCGCAGCGGCGGTCGCAGGCCGGTGGTATCGAGCCAGGCTCTGGGCGTTTTAAAGAGGAAATAAGATTGGCCGCGAACCAGAGGCCAGACACAGGCGATCCATAAAAGCGCGGCGAAGAAAAGCGTATCCATATTGCCAAGTTTAAGTGCGCTTACCTGCGCCTTATTCTCCACATCCTGATGGCCCGCTTGGCTCTCCTCGTGGCTGTCCTCGCGGCTATCCAATAGGTCAAAATGCACCGACACTGGCGGCTCCAAGCCGTCCAAACAGTGGCGGCCATGCATGCCGCTGACACTGGCAAACAGCCAGAGCACAAGGGCAGCATAAATGCACAGTGTATGGAAAAGCGGTTTTTTCACAGTGTTGACCCAATCATCGGCCAGCCATCATAGGGGCTTTGCGCAGCCATTCGCGCAAACTATTTCTCAAACGAGAGGTAAAGCAAAACACCGTTATCATCGCGAGATGGGCCAACGCCGATAGGAAAACTCAGGCCCGACACCATCTGCCAACCGGAGGCATAATTTTTTGCCAGCCGAAATCCGGGGTTAATAAACGCCACGTCATCCCGCTCTTTGGAGCTGTCGGGCATTACCACTTGGGAGTTGGTGCGCACATATTCGAGCATCCAGTTAAAGGTTTCTGTCTGCAAATAAATAAGGCTGGCGCCGTAACTGAAGGCATTAATATCCGCCTTGGCCCCTGAAGCCTCTTTGGCGTTAGGGGTATAAGTACCGCCTAAATTCCAGTGGCTAATCCATTGATCCGACAGGGCAATACTCAGCGGTAAATTCACCTGGTACCCCAGCACGCCATTACCCAAACCATCTTTGTAATCACCGGTAGGCAGGATTAACGAAAAACGCGGCGCAAATGCGACCGTCTCGTTGGCAATAAGCTGGTAGCGGTAATTAAGGCCAATATCACCCAACCCAGTGGTGGCGTCATCGCCGGGCACATGGGCCACCGGCAGGGTGTAGGAGACCTGGTGAGTTTGATTGGGGAAAGGAATTTCCTGGGTAAATGTGTACAGCCATTCCTTGGTTTTGTGGGAGTACTGATAGGCCTGAATATATTGAATAACTCCCTCTTCCTGATTGTATGCCTCCTCAATCAAAAACGAGTTATCCTCGATCTTACTCACCTCTTCAGCGCAAACAGCACAGGCAAAAAACCAAGCGCCAATAATTAATACAGGCGTTTTTAACGAAGCTGAAGTTTTCAAAACAACCATAAAAAATTCCATCTGTGATAGGCCTAAGCAATGGCTAAAGCCTAGCACAGGGAATTTGCTTGCGCCGGGAGCAGGCATTTAACAGATGATGTTAATACCGCAAACCCAGCGCCGCCGCAGTCACACCAAAGGGCGCATACCAGGCAAAAGTGCAGCAGGAAAATTAATGAAACAATAAAGAAGGCGGACGGGTAACTAGATTTAGCGGATATTGGTTTTCTTAGGATCTGGCCGGGCGGCGGCGCGGTAAATCAATGCCACTTTGCCAATTTCCTGCACCAAATGCGCCCCGGTAGTCTCACACAAAGCCACAACCAACTCTTTGCGCTCCTCGCGATCGTTAATGGCAAGTTTTACCTTAATTAGCTCATGGTCGTTTAAGGCGCGCTCGAGTTCCGCCACTACGCCATCGGAGAGGCCGTTGCCAGCGATAGTTACTATAGGGTTCAGGCCGTGGCCAATGGTGCGGTAGTGTTTTTTGGTTTCGGTGCTTAGGGTCATGGTGGGATCTACGTACGAGCGAACACAACACGGAACTTCTCAGAATGAGCCAGGTTCCGTAATATGCCGCTATTGTAAACACTCCACACCCCCTGAGGCTTGCGTTTTTTATGGCCCGTTCCAAAAGTAGCAGTCGCTGGCTACAAGAACACTTCAGCGACCGCTATGTAAAAGAATCTCAAAAGGACGGCTACCGCTCCCGCGCTAGTTACAAATTATTGGAAATCCAAGAGAAGGACCGCCTGATTAAACCCGGTATGACAGTAGTGGATCTGGGGGCAGCCCCCGGCGGCTGGTCCCAGGTGGCCGCTCAGCTGGTGGGTATAAAAGGCTCGGTGCTAGCTACCGACATTCTATTAATGGATAACATTGCTGGTGTTGACTTTATCCAAGGGGATTTCACCGAAGAGTCTGTGTTTAACACCCTGCTTGAACGCTTGGGTGAACATAAGGCCGATCTTGTAATGTCGGATATGGCCCCCAATATGAGTGGTATTGCGGGTGTTGATCAGCCCAAAGCCATGTACCTGTGTGAATTGGCATTGGACATGGCCCGCCACACGCTCAAGCCCGGCGGTGATTTTGTCTGTAAAGTATTTCAAGGCGAGGGAATCGATGAATGGATGAAGCTGTGTCGGCAGGAATTTGCCAAATGCCAAGTCCGCAAGCCCGACGCCTCCCGCGCGCGCTCCAAAGAAGTTTATTTAGTCGCCAAACAATTTAAAGCACGGTCCAGTTAAGGTAAGAAAAACGTAGTTACGCTATAGGCGTCTAGCCCGCTAGCGCTATACTCCACTTAGTACACATCCTTGATCTTAGGATATCCGAGGAGATCCTCTTGAACGACATGGCAAAAAATCTAGTGCTCTGGTTGGTAATTGCCGCCGTTTTGTTTTCCGTCTTCCAAAATTTTGGCGGGCGTGACAACAAAGATGAGCTGACCTACTCACAATTTGTGCAGGAAGTGCAGACGGATCGTATCGCCGAGGTGCGCGTGGATGGGCAGATGATCATCGCCCGCCGCACGGATAACTCCACCTATACCGTGGTGCGCCCTGATCTCACTGACGACAAATTGATGGATGATCTGCTGGCCCACAAAGTCACCGTGAAGGGCACTGAGCCCCACCGCGCCAGCCTCTGGGAGCAATTGCTCGTCGCCAGCTTCCCCATCCTGCTGTTTATCGGTGTATTTGTGTTTTTTATGCGCCAAATGCAAGGCGGTGCCGGTGGCCGCGGCGGCCCCATGAGTTTTGCTAAAAGCAAGGCTCGCCTGCTGGGTGAAGATCAGGTTAAAACCACCTTCGCCGACGTGGCAGGTGTTGATGAAGCCAAAGAAGAAGTCTCCGAATTAGTGGAATACCTGCGCGACCCCTCTCGCTTCCAGCGCTTAGGTGGCCGCATCCCGCGCGGGGTTTTAATGTCCGGGCCGCCCGGTACCGGTAAAACCCTCCTCGCAAAGGCCATTGCGGGCGAAGCCAAAGTACCTTTCTTTTCAATCTCCGGTTCTGATTTCGTGGAAATGTTTGTGGGCGTGGGTGCCTCCCGCGTGCGCGACATGTTTGATCAAGCCAAAAAACAAGCTCCCTGTATTATCTTTATTGACGAAATTGACGCTGTTGGCCGCCATCGTGGCGGCGGGCACGGCGGCGGCAACGACGAGCGCGAGCAGACCCTCAACCAATTGCTAGTAGAAATGGACGGCTTTGAAGGCAGTGAAGGCATCATCATCATCGCCGCCACCAACCGCCCGGACGTACTGGACAAAGCCCTGCTGCGCCCCGGCCGTTTTGACCGCCAAGTGTATGTAGGCCTGCCCGATATTCGTGGCCGCGAGCAAATTCTAAAGGTGCACATGCGCAAAGTGCCCATCGACGACAAGGTGGAGCCCAGCATTATCGCCCGTGGCACACCCGGGTTTTCCGGCGCTGATCTTGCCAATCTAGTCAATGAGGCCGCCCTGGTGGCCGCCCGAGCCAATAAGCGCCTAGTGGGTGTGGAAGAATTTGAGCGCGCGCGGGATAAAATCATGATGGGCGCGGAGCGCCGTACCATGGTGATGAGCGAAAAGGAAAAAATTAACACCGCCTACCACGAAGCCGGCCACGCCATTGTCGGCCGCCTGGTGCCCGAGCACGACCCGGTGCACAAGGTGAGCATTATTCCGCGCGGCCGCGCCCTCGGCGTCACCATGTATTTGCCCACTGAAGATAAATACAGTGAAAGTAAACGCGGCCTTGAATCCATGCTCTGCTCCTTGTTTGGTGGCCGCATAGCTGAAGAGCTGGTACTGGGTTTTGATGGCGTTACCACAGGCGCCTCCAACGATATTGAACGAGCCACTAACCTTGCCCACCGCATGGTGACCAAGTGGGGGCTGTCGGAAAAACTGGGGCCGCTGCATTACGGCGAGACCGAATCCGGTATCCCCGGCATAGGCACCCCCCACTATTCCGGCGCCACCTCAAAGCTGATCGACGAGGAAACCCGCCGCATCATCGATGAGTGTTATGGCCGCGCTAAACGCATCCTAGAAGAAAACCGCGATATTCTTGAAGCCATGAAAGACGCCCTGATGGAATATGAGACCATCGATTCAGAGCAGGTGGATGACCTGATGGCGCGCCGCAAAGTGCGCCCGCCACGGGACTGGTCCGACGGTGATTTCGGTGGCCGCAAGCCCCGTTCCGAGGCGGCGGAAGAGCGCGAAGCTGGGCTGGTCAGCGGCCAAACCAAAGAGGTGTAAACCCCTCTCGCCCCACGCAAAGCCGGTAATACCGGCTTTTTTATTGCCGCCAAAATTCCAATCTTTATTTACTGCCGTTACAAGGCGTGATACCCCCATGAATTGTGCAATTCAAACCCACCCAGGGCCGTCATTGTGAAACTCATCTGCGGCAGCCGCGAGCTGGACCTAACCAGCCCCAAAATAATGGGCATACTCAACACCACCCCCGATTCCTTTTCCGACGGCGGCGCCCTCTATGCCGAAGGTAATCTCGACACCGCTGCAGCGCTTAAAAAAGCCGAACGAATGCTCAGCGAAGGCGCCGCCCTGATTGATGTAGGCGGGGAATCCACCCGCCCCGGCGCCGCAGCAGTGAGCCTGCAAGAGGAGCTAGACCGGGTCGTGGGCATGGTTGAAATAATCGCGGCACGCTTAGACGTTATTATTTCCGTGGACACTAGCAAGCCTGAAGTCATGCGCGCCGCTGCCGCCGCAGGCGCCGGGTTTATTAATGATGTGCGCGCCCTACAATGGCCCGGCGCCCTAGAGGCGGCAAGCCAATTGGATTTACCCATCTGCCTGATGCACAAACAGGGCGAGCCGGAGGATATGCAACATAACCCAAGTTATCGCCATGTGGATCGCGAGGTGCGGGACTTCTTCTACGATAGTATTCAGCGCTGCCGCGGCTATGGTATTTCCGCCCAGCGCTTGGTGCTTGACCCCGGCTTTGGGTTTGGCAAAACCGACGAGCACAATCTTGAACTTATCAAAGCCTTGCCGCAGTTTGCCGAAATCGGCTGCCCGCTACTGGTAGGGTTGTCCCGCAAATCCATGATCGGGCGGCTACTCGGGCGCGAGCTATCCCAACGGCTGCCCGGTAGCCTAGGCTTTGGCCTCGTGGCCCTGCAACGCGGCGCAAAAATATTGCGTGTTCACGATGTGGCGGCCAGTCGAGATATTGTTAGAGTGTATGAATTAACCTATTGATTTGGAGATAACACGTGGCACGTAAGTACTTTGGCACCGATGGCATACGCGGACGAGTGGGCGAAGCCCCAATTACACCGGATTTCTTCTTAAAACTTGGCTGGGCCGTCGGCCGCGTACTGGCGTCAGACCCTAAGGGTAATCCCGGCCGAGTGTTAATCGGCAAAGACACCCGCATCTCAGGCTATATGTTTGAAGCCGCTTTAGAGGCGGGACTGATCAGCGCCGGTGTGGACGTAGGATTACTCGGCCCCATGCCAACCCCCGCCATCGCCTACCTCACTCGCACTTATAAAGCCGCCGCAGGCATCGTCATCAGCGCCTCCCACAACCCCTACACCGATAACGGTATCAAGTTATTCAGCACCGACGGCACCAAACTCTCCGACGAATTAGAACTGGCCATTGAAGCGCAGCTAGATTTACCCATGCAGATTGCCGAGCGCCTAGGCAAAGCCGAGCGCCTAGAGGATGTGCGCGGCCGCTATATTGAATTCTGCAAAGGCACCCTACCCTGGGGCTTTAATTTGAAGGGCCTTAACATAGTGTTGGACTGTGCCAACGGCGCCACCTATCGCGTCGCTCCAGCCGTATTTGAAGAGCTGGGCGCCAAGGTTAAAGCCATTGCCAAAGACCCAGATGGGGTCAATATCAATCTCAATTGCGGCTCTACGAAAATGAAACTCCTGCAACAGCAGGTGCTTGAACGCGGCGCCGACTTAGGCATCGCCTTTGACGGTGATGGCGACCGCGTCATGTTTGTAGACAGTACCGGCGATGTTATCGACGGCGACCAACTGCTGTTCATCATCGCCGCTTACCAACACAAACACGGCGGCGGCTGCCCCGGTGTTGTCGGCACATTGATGAGCAATTTTGGCTTTGAGGTCGCGCTTTTCCAACTGGGCATTCCTCTGCTGCGCGCCAATGTGGGCGATCGCTATGTAATTGAAGGTATGAAGGACAAGGGGTGGAACCTGGGAGGTGAAAACTCCGGCCATCTCGTCTGCAGCGACGTCACCACCACCGGCGATGGCATTATTGCCGCCCTCCAAGTCCTGCGTGCCCTGCAAGCCGATGGCCGCCCCTTGCACCTAGCTAAACTCGCCATGCAGAAAATGCCACAGGTGATGATTAACGTACCCATGGCCAGCAAACAAAATCCCATGGCCAACCCCAGCGTACAAGCGGCCGTTGCAGCGGTAGAGCATAAACTCGGTAATGACGGCCGAGTCTTGCTGCGCCCTTCAGGCACGGAGCCGGTGGTGCGCGTTATGGTGGAAGGCAAACAGCCGGATACGGTGGAGCGACTGTGCCATGAATTAGCCGAACAGGTGAAAGAAGCCCTAGCGTGATAAGACTGTGGCCGCTTTGAGCCAGTGTTTATCGCGATGGAAACCACCTAGTTGAGCGCGCAAGAAATTTTCAAATTACACCTCCGCAGCATTGCTATGGTGGGGCTTCTTAGCTAAGATTGCCGCCCGCTCCAGCGAGGGTCGTCGAAAGGCGGGCAGTAGAGACAACAGCGAACTGAACCTACGTGAATAAAAATCGACGCCAGATAGTGATCGGCAACTGGAAGCTCAATGGCAGCATCAGTTCAGTTACTGACCTTTTGCACGAATTGGTTGCCGGTTGGGTTGGTGTTCACCAGGCTGAAGTAGTTGTTTGCCCCGCCCATGTGCACCTGCTGCAGGCCTATAACGAGCTGACCAAATCATTCTTCAGCAACAGGTGGATCAGTTCGCTGCTTCCCCATACGTGG
>DAOQGS010000166.1:0-7225 GCA_035338675.1 Cellvibrionaceae bacterium | reverse complement strand
ACTAACGGCGGCGATATCAAAATAGGCAGTTCCCAAGTTCCTATTGGTGGCACCGTATCGGCGGCTAATGCAACACTGAACACCTCCGCCACGAACGGCGCTGGTGATATAACCATCGATGCAAAAGGTAATGTCTCACTTGGAGTGTTGGATTTATCGCGCACTTTTAATAGTACGGCCACAAAAGCTGGCTCTTTAACCGTCACTAGCCAGGGTTCTATTAGTTTTGAAAAAAATCTGGATTTTAATAATTTCGCCGCCTATAACGGCGCTAATTCAAGTAATGAAAACTGGACCCTACCCAATAACACTCCTGAAGCAGATAAAAAAACCATTTTCACGTTAAATGCAGCAGGTGATATTAATTTCAAAGGTAATATATTTGATAGCTATGGTGACGGCCGGGACGGGTTGAATATCGTTGCCAATGCCGATGCGGAGGTGATGACTGGCGGTAAGGATGGTACGGGTTCGGTAATTGTGGGTAATACCGTTTATACCTCTGGCGGTAATGTGGAATTTACTGGCGCCGGTATACAGTTTGGTACAAGTGCACTTATTGACACCGATCGTGCGAACAGCTCGCCGGACAATGCGGTAACCGGCAATGGCGGGTATGGCAACGCCACCCGCTCCGACGGTGGCAACGTTATTTTATCCAGCGATAGCAATATTGTTTTAGGCTCTATAACAACTGACCATTTCTGTACGCTGGGTACATGCGCGGGCGATTTAACCATTCAAAATCGCAGCTCGGATAAAAGCATCAGTATTACACAGGCGGCGGGTAAAGCTTTAAGCGTTCATGGCACTACAACACTTAAAACCAACGGCGGAAATATTACGCTTGGTGAAGCCGGGAATATTTTTGGCACGTCTGGCGCCAATGCTGGCACCAACTCAAATGACAATAATATCGATACCTTGGTTAACAATGCCAAGGTAGCTGCAGGCAAAACCATAGCCATTACTAACGCCGGTAGTTCTACCATTAAAGGCGATAATTCGTATCTTACGCTGGGCAATGTCAGCGCCCAAGGGTTATCACTTTCTACCACTAAAGATATTCGCCAATTTGGCGGCACCAGTATCGATGCAAATACAGCCGCATTTAAGGGCACATCAGTATTACTGATTAACAACGGCAATAAACTTGGCACTGTAACTTCGCTGGAAACTACCGCCACTTCGGCGGGTAGTGCTTCCATTAATGTTACCCAGGACATAACACTCAGCGCACTTAATATAGCATCCGGGCAGCTTGGTCTTTCTATGGCGGGTGGCAAAAGTGCCACCTTTGATGGCGCCATTACGGCTAATTCGGCATTTACCGTTACGGCATCTGGTGCCAATACCACAGCCAATTTAGCCGATAGCTTGAGTAAAACGGGCGGCAGCAGCGTGACATTTGCTGGGTTTAATACGCTGCATTACACGGGCGCCAACGAGGCGAGTTGGAATTTGACATCTAGCGCCCAGACAGTGAGCTGGAGCGGTAAAACGTTTAAATTTGATACGGCAGCCTCGCTTGTGGGGGGCGGTGGTGTTGATAAATTCGCACTCTCCGGCACTCCTTTTAGCCTGCCTACTTTAGATGGCGCAGGGGGCGATGACGAATTAACTTTAGATGCCAGCAATGCCACCACCAGCAAAAACTGGTCAGTGGAATTAGGCTCATCAAGTGCCGCCGCAGAAGGGAAAATTCGCGCAACACATATAGAATCACTTACGGTTACAAATACGCCGCCTAATGTTGCTGTGCAGTTGAGTATTGGTAACACAAAAAATACGTCCTGGAATCTAACCGGCGCATCTGCAATATTTACGCTGAATAATGAAGATGTGGGCGAGATAGATTTTACCGGCTTTAACCAGCTTACAGGTGGTGATGGCAAGGATACCTTTGATTACTCCAATGGCGGCAGCCAGGTATTTGCAGGCAAAATTGATGGTGCGGGGGGTACTGAGGATACCATTAAGGGTTTTAATGCCGATACCTCCTGGGATTTAACCGCAACACCTGCGAGTTTTTATAAAACCGCCGATAGCAGTACTAAATATAATTTTAGTGGCGTAGAAAAACTGGTGGGCGGTTCCGGGAAAGATACAGTCACGCTTGCCGCAAGCGTAACGGAAGTGAATCTGAATGCGTTTTCCACGGGATTTTCGTTGGAGAATTTTGAGGGTATTACGGCAACTGCTGCAGGCGGCGCAAAGTTAACTGGCTACAGCGGTAATTCCACTTGGGAAATCACTAAGGCTAACGAAGGTAAAATTACCAGCGGTGCGCAATCCACGGAATTTGTGGGTTTTAGCGAGTTGATTAGTTCCAATGCACAAAATAATAAAGATGAATTTACCGTAACATCCACCGGCTCTGTAACCTCCATAACGGGCCAAGCGGACGACACGCTCAATGCGCGCAGCGGCACCACCATTACCAATAATTGGACCATTGCTGCTGACGGTAGCGCCCAGGTTAAAGAGGGCGCCACCACTTATATTAATAAAATAAGCGGCGTGGGCACGGTTAATGCCAGTACTGGGGCGGATAATTTTACCGCTGTAGGCACTTATGGCGGCACCATTAAAGCAACCCAAGGCAATGCCGCTGAAGATGTAAATGCGCTGTCAACGGCCAAAGCCGATGTTGTATTTGCCGCTACGATTAGCGCCAATGGCATTGAGGGTATTACTGATTTTAAAGCCGACGGCACTAACGCCGAATTAAAAGCCTCGTCTGCTGCCGGTGCGGTTAATTGGGCCGTAACACCCGGTGCGGCAGCAGGGCAATTATCCGGTAAGGTTACCGATGCAACGTCTGGCAAAAACCTAACCTTTAGTGATTTTGCCACCCTGGTGGGTGGTGATAATGCCGATAATTTTACCCTTGGCGCAGGTACATTTACGGGCGGTGCGTTGCAGGGTGGCAATGGCGCTAATAAATTAATCAATACAGTCACCAATACAAGCTGGGATTTAGATACCGGTAAACTGCGCACCGTGCAGTTTACGGGCATACAAACCCTGCAAGGCGCCAGCGGTGATAGCCTAAAGGCGGCTAATGCCAGCAATACATTTACCCTGGATAACACCAGTACACGCCTTGCAAGCCAAGATACTAATAACCTGGTTACCAACTACACATTGGAAAATTTCACCACTTTGGTGGGGGGCGATAACCAGGATACATTTAAGGTTGATATTGATTCTGCCAATGTGGAATTACAAGGTGGTAACGGCAATGACACTTTTACCTTGGCCAGTGAAACTATAAAAACCAAAAATATACTGGGCGGTGACGGTAGCGACACACTTAGCGTAAGTACTGGCACTAATAATTGGGTTTTAACCGCGGCCAATACAGGTACAGTGAATGCTAATACCTTTAGCGGCGTGGAGATTTTAGCCGGTGGTGCAGGCAGCGATAGTTTTGAGAATAAAATTGCCGGGCAAACCCTGAGCCTTACGGCCATTGATGCGGGTAGCCTGCATGCCAGCGGCGATGAGACTAATATTGCTATTACCCTTAGCGGTATGAATAGCGTTAATAAGCTGGCCGCTTTAAAAGGTTTTAGTGGCACCACTACTTGGGCGCTCAATACCGATGGAGCCGGTACGGTTAAAACCGCCACTAACGCCAGCCTTAGTTTTACTGAGGTAACACAAATTATCGGCGGCAGCGGCGATGAAACCTTTACCGTTGATAAGGCTGTAACTGCATTTAATATTGATGGCAGTACAGGTGTTAACACATTGCAGGGGCCGCAGCTGGTTAATACTTGGAAACTAACCGCCCAAACGGCCGCTGTAGGCAATCAACCCGCTGCCAATACCGGTACTCTCAATGGCGCAGGTTCCTTTGCGGGCATGCAGATATTAAAAGGTGGTTCTTTAGCCGATGGTTTAGATTTAACCGGCAGCACCGGATTAACGGTTGCACTTGCGAATATAACCGGGTTTGAAGATTTAATTGGCGGCACCAATTCGACCTTGACGGCCAGCAATCAAACCAACAGTTGGCAATTAAATGCCGGTACCAGCGGGCTGATTAATTCCATCACCTTTAAAGATTTTGCGCTGCTCAATGGCGGCACAGGGCAGGATATTTTTGCCATCGCCAATAGCTCACAATTTAAGGGTGAAATCGAAGGTGGGCTTAATA
This sequence comes from Cellvibrionaceae bacterium, assembly GCA_035338675.1. GTDB lineage: Bacteria > Pseudomonadota > Gammaproteobacteria > Pseudomonadales > Cellvibrionaceae > CAMCXE01. The sequence goes on along the minus strand of DAOQGS010000166.1, from coordinate 3,060 downwards.
CTTCTGGCAGCGTGCTGGATGAATTAAAGATTGATTCGGTGGCGGGTAAATTTGTCGTATCCGCGCAAGGTGCTGGCACCTTGCAATATATTAATACTACCAATAGCACCACAACGGGCGTGACATTTCGGGGTATCGAGGCGCTTACCGGCGGCAGCGCAGCGGATACATTTGATGTCACCACGAAAGTGGAAATGAACCTAAATGGCGGTATAGGCAAAGATGCCATTAAGCTGCCAAACGAGGATATCGATATTTCCTTGGCGGTGGGTTCAGGGGTGCCAAGCGTTGGCAGCCTTACGCTGTCGAATTTTGAGAATATTGAAGCCGGTGCCACTACCAATAGCACGTTGCGCGCTGTAGATGGCGAAGCCACCTGGGCGATCACGGATAAAAATTCGGGCACGCTGACCCTTACCAAAAATGCCCAAACCTCAGAGACCGAATTTAACAACTTTAATAAATTGGTTTCCGGCAGCGGTGTGGATCATTTTATTTTTGGCGATAAAGGCAGTATTAAAACCATTAATGCCAACGATGGCGATGATCTGTTGGGCCGCAATGCGGCTACTCGCTGGGACCTCACCACCACACTGCAATTAACCGATACCAGCGCGACTGCCACAGTTTATGCTGAGTCTATTAGCGGCCTTAAAAAATGGCAGGGCGGTGTGGGGGCGGATGATTTTAATTTATCCGCTGCCACTACGGGCTTGAATAATTTAAGTATTGATGGCGGCGATGGCCAAAATCAATTCACTAGCCCCAGCGGCAGTTGGCTGTGGGCCTTATCGGGCAGCCAGCAGGGGACTTTAGCCTTAAGCGGGCAAACTATCAGTTTTACTCAGGTAAATAATTTAATCGCCAGCGCTAATCAAACCCTGACTAACTCCGCAGCCGTGGACGCCTGGAAAATTAATCAAGCCAATCAGCTCACGGCGGTAATAGGCCTTGAAGCTACCAATTTAAACCAGTTTAACCTTGTCAACACAGGTGCTGGGAATGATGTGCTGGAAATTAATAAGGCCTATAGCGGCAGTATTAATTTGCAAGGCGGCACCAACAGCGTAACCCTCGGCGCCGCAGGCACTATTGCGGGCCTGAGTGCTGGTAGCGGCACGGATAAAATTAAGAGCGCTTATGCGTCCAGCGTTTGGACCCAAACGGAAGAAAATAACAAACGCTTTATAAAAGTTGCCCAAGGCAATACCAGCCTGATCGGTGAATTAACTGGCTTTGAATCCATTGAAGTGGCGGGCGCCCATACCCTGGCTACAACGCTTACTGACAATAATTGGGCCATTGCCGATAGTGTAAGTGGCACACTCAATGGCATAGGCTTTAGCGGGTTTAAAACCCTGTTAGGCTCTGATGAAAATGACACCTTTTCATTTGCCAACGGCGCTGCCTTCGGCGGCACAATTGATGGCGGCAAGGGTAATAACCTGGTGGATGTTTCCACCGGCAGCCAAACCAAATATGAATTAAATGAAGCCCAAGGCAGTGAAATAAACGGCGTTAAAAATGCCACTGGTGTAAAAGGTGCGGGCAGTTCGGCGCAGTTAACCTTGGTGTCGCCCAATAAAGCCAGTTGGAGTATTACTGGGGACAACAAAGGTGAATTAACCTACACATTATTGAATAAAACCTTCAGCTTTGAAGGCTTTGGTGTGTTAGTGGGTGGCAGCGGCGACGATACGTTTGTCTTTTCCTCGCCAACCGCCAAAATAAATCGCATCGAAGGCGGCGCGCAGGCGTTAAATGGTGTCGATACAGTTGTTGCCAAAAGTAATCAGGCGAATCTGTGGACGGTGGGCGCGGGCAATAACCTGGATAATACACTCGCCGCCGCCAATGGCACTGCGTATTTAAATGATTACGACGGCATTGAAACCATTACCGGCGCTGGGCAGGATAAATTAGTGATTGCTGCGGGCAGCACCCAGTGGGAATTAAATAAAAATACCGGCAATTTAATTAATCCCCCCGCCGTCACCGGTGCCAGCAGTATTGCGCTGAGTTTTTCGGGCATTAATACCCTGTGGGGTTCGGACGGCAAAGATACCTATAACCTTATTGAGGTGCCTGAATTCGCCGATATCGATGGGCGCGGCGGCGATAACCTGGTGCAATTGGCGGCGCAAAATGCGGTATTGGATTTAACCCAAGGGTTTGCCGTGCAGGGCGTAAAAAATGTCACGGGTGTATCCGGCAGCGGTGCTGCAGCCAGCCTTGCCTTGGTGGCCAATAGTAATGCCACCTGGACATTGACCGATAAAAACGCAGGCTCAATTAAGGTCACGATCAGCGGCCAGGATAAATCCATCGCCTTTGATAATTTTGTTAATTTAACCGGTGGCAGTAATAACGATGCCTTTATTTTGGATACCAAGGGTTATGTCACCGGTACGATTAACGGCGGTGGCACTAGCAATGGTGGGCAAAATAGCCTCACCGCTTGGAGCGGTGAAAATGCCAACTGGATTTTAGATGCTAGCTCCAGTGTGACGGGAGTTAGCAGCGCATTAAAACAAAGTTTTAGCGGTATCACGCTGCTTAACGGCAGCGATAAAAACGACCTATTTACGCTGCGCTCTGCACAAGCGTTCACCATTAATGCAGGCCTTGGCAATGACACCTTAAGGCTTAACACTGATAGCCGTTTAATTGGCCAATTTAACGGCGGCGAGGGTGTTAATACGGTACAAACCATCGATGGACAAAACACCTGGCAATTAAATTCGGCCAACAGCGGCGCTGTATTGATTACGGGTGAAACCACCAGCCGCGCAAGCTTTACTCAAGCGGGCAATTTAATCGGCGGCAGCGGCGTTGATAATTTAATAGGCTTTGATACTACAGCTACTTGGGATGTTACCAAGGGTGAAATCGCCACGGGTGTGTTGGGGGCGGATAAAACGACCTTCAGCAAAATGGAGGCACTTACCGGCGGCAACCAGAGCGATGTATTTAAAGTAAGTAGCGCATTTGCCGGGGATATTTTCGCCGGTGGCGGCAGCGATACTTTGGAATTATTAGCCAATGGTTCGGTGGCCAGTT
>DAOQGS010000165.1:0-7247 GCA_035338675.1 Cellvibrionaceae bacterium | reverse complement strand
AGTTGGGAAGAAGAATCGAATTAATCCAAAACCTCAGCTTAAGCCCTGTGGTATGGCCTTAGGCTAAATAACCTGCTGCAGTCATACCTTCAATCTGGCTTGCCTGCTCGGTTGCCTTCATTTTGGCGGGTTTACGACAAAAGTCATTTTCGTCGGGTTTTTTAGGCGAAGGTGATTTGTTGGCGTGGGAGGGAATTGTTTGTTGTCAACCTTACATAGCTTGCGGATTGTTGCGGTGTTTGTCGTGTGTCGCGGCCAGCTCGATCTAAAAAACACTTAAAAAACAGGCTATTAAAATACTTAATAAAAATGGCCCGCCCTTTGCACTTTGAGTTTTGTGTAAGGGCACCTTGAAACTCTTGGTCGTTGCTTACATCCGAACCTTTTTATAAGCAATTTAATTGCTTCGAAATTTAGGAGAACTCAAATGGCAATGCGTCAATGTGCAATATACGGTAAAGGTGGTATTGGTAAATCAACTACCACTCAAAACCTAGTAGCCGCTTTAGCAGAAGCGGGCAAAAAAGTCATGATCGTAGGTTGTGACCCTAAAGCCGATTCCACTCGTTTAATTCTACATGAAAAAGCCCAAAATACTATTATGGAAATGGCTGCTGAAGCAGGCACCGTAGAAGATCTTGAGTTAGAGGATGTAATGAAAGTCGGCTACGGCGATATTCGCTGTGTAGAATCAGGTGGTCCTGAGCCAGGTGTAGGTTGCGCCGGTCGCGGTGTAATTACAGCCATCAACTTCCTTGAAGAAGAAGGCGCCTACGAAGGCAATTTGGACTTCGTATTCTACGACGTACTCGGCGACGTAGTGTGCGGCGGATTTGCTATGCCAATCCGTGAAAACAAAGCGCAAGAAATTTACATCGTATGCTCTGGTGAAATGATGGCAATGTACGCTGCCAACAACATTTCTAAAGGCATCGTGAAATACGCTAACTCTGGTAGCGTGCGCTTGGCTGGTTTGATCTGCAACAGCCGTAACACTGACCGTGAAGACGAACTCATTATGGCCCTAGCTGATCAATTGGGTACTCAAATGATTCACTTCATCCCACGCGATAACGTTGTGCAACGCGCTGAAATTCGCCGCATGACTGTTATTGAATACGATCCAAAAGCCAAACAAGCTGATGAATACCGCGCTTTGGCTAACAAAATCGTAAATAACACCAAGTTCGTTATTCCAACACCCATCACTATGGATGCGTTGGAAAAATTGTTGATGGACTTCGGTATTATGGATGAAGAAGATTTAAGCATCGTTGGTAAATCAGCCGCTGAAGAACTGGCTTAATTTGCAGCGCGCTTAAATGTACGAGGCTTTGCCTTGTAGATTGCTAGAAAAAGTTCGGGGCAGGGCAGATTAGCCCTGCCGGTATTGCTAGGCTCTTAACCTTTTGGCTGAGCGCAAGGGCCTGGCAACACCGTTACCCGGTAATTGATGCAATTATAGGAGACATTACAATGTCTGGCATGTCACGAGAAGAGGTGGAATCCCTCATTCAGGAAGTACTTGAAGTCTATCCTGAAAAAGCAAAAAAAGACCGCGCTAAACACTTGGCGCCGAATAACCCAGAATTAGATCAAGCAAAAAAATGCATCACCTCGAATAAAAAATCATTACCCGGTGTAATGACTATTCGCGGTTGCGCCTATGCAGGCTCAAAAGGCGTTGTGTGGGGCCCCATTAAAGATATGATCCATATCTCCCATGGTCCAGTTGGCTGCGGTCAGTACTCTCGTGCCGGTCGTCGCAACTATTACATCGGTACCACCGGTGTAAATGCGTTCGTAACTATGAACTTCACCTCAGATTTCCAAGAAAAAGACATCGTATTTGGTGGCGACAAAAAACTCGCTAAATTAATCGATGAAATTGAAACCCTGTTCCCGCTGAATAAAGGTATTTCAATTCAATCTGAGTGCCCAATCGGTTTGATCGGTGATGACATCGAAGCGGTTGCCAAGAAAAAACAAGCTGAACACGGCAAAGTCGTTGTTCCTGTTCGTTGTGAAGGCTTTCGCGGTGTGTCTCAATCCCTAGGCCACCACATTGCTAATGACGCCGTGCGCGATTGGGTTATCGGTAATCGTGATGGTGATGATAGCTTTGCTACCACGCCTTACGACATAGCTATTATCGGTGACTACAACATCGGTGGTGATGCTTGGTCTAGCCGTATTCTGTTTGAAGAAATGGGCCTGCGCGTTGTAGCTCAGTGGTCGGGTGACGGCACCATTTCTGAGATGGAATTGACACCAAAAGTAAAATTGAACCTAGTGCACTGCTACCGTTCAATGAACTATATCTCTCGCCATATGGAAGAGAAGTACAAAATTCCATGGTTAGAGTACAACTTCTTCGGCCCTACCAAAACCGTTGAGTCACTGCGTAAAATCGCTGCTCATTTTGATGAGTCGATCCAAGCAAAATGTGAAGAAGTGATTGCCAAATACAAACCCGAGTGGGATGCAGTTATTGCTAAATTCCGCCCACGTTTGGAAGGCAAGCGCGTCATGCTGTACATCGGCGGTCTGCGCCCTCGCCACGTAATTGGTGCCTATGAAGATTTAGGTATGGAAGTAATCGGAACTGGCTATGAATTTGGCCACAACGATGACTACGACCGCACCTTAAAAGAAATGGGCGATTCAACTCTGTTGTACGATGACGTAACTGGCTACGAATTCGAAGAGTTTGTGAAAAAGCTCAAGCCGGATTTGATTGGTTCAGGTATTAAAGAAAAGTACATTTTCCAAAAAATGGGTGTGCCTTTTAGACAAATGCACTCCTGGGATTATTCAGGCCCTTACCACGGCTTTGATGGCTTCGCTATCTTCGCCCGCGATATGGATATGACTCTGAACAACCCCTGCTGGAAAAAACAGCAAGCACCCTGGAAACAAGCTGAAGCTTCTCACACTGCCATTGCAGCGAGCGCTTAAGCTGAATTTCCCTAAGGGGTAATACCTGTTGTAAACCTGCGCAGCCGTTTTTTTAACGGCTGTGCTATCCAATCAAACTACCCGTTCGTCCACAGATTGGTGGCGCGGGAGGAGGAATATCATGAGCCAGAATGTTGATAACATTAAACCCAGTTATCCTTTATTTCGTGAAGACGACTATAAAGAAACCCTTCGTAACAAACGCGCCGAGTTTGAGGAAGTTCATCCGCAAACCAAAATTGATGAGACATTTTTGTGGACAACTACCACTGAATATCAAGAACTTAATTTTCAGCGCGAAGCCTTAACCGTTAACCCCGCTAAAGCCTGCCAACCCTTAGGCGCTGTTTTGTGTGCCTTAGGCTTTGAAAAAACTATGCCTTATGTGCACGGTTCGCAAGGTTGTGTGGCTTATTTCCGCACCTATTTTAACCGCCACTTTAAAGAGCCTATCTCCTGCGTATCAGACTCCATGACTGAAGATGCAGCCGTATTTGGTGGCCAGCAAAATATGAAAGACGGCTTACAAAACTGTAAGGCTACCTACAAGCCTGACATTATTGCCGTTTCCACTACCTGCATGGCGGAAGTAATTGGTGATGACTTAAACGCATTCATCAATAACTCCAAAAAAGAAGGTTATATTCCTGCTGAATACCCTGTGCCGTTTGCCCATACACCAAGCTTCGTGGGCAGCCACGTGACCGGCTGGGACAATATGTTTGAAGGCATGGTGAAGTATTTCACTATCAATGATATGGAAGGCAAAGTGGTTGGCAGCAACCACAAAATTAACCTAGTGCCCGGTTTTGAAACCTACCTGGGTAATTTCCGCGTAATTAAGCGTATGCTTAAAGAAATGGATGTAGGCTACACACTGCTTTCTGACCCTGAAGAAGTGTTGGATACGCCTGCAGACGGTGAATTCCGCATGTACTCAGGCGGTACCACGCAAGCGGAAATTAAAGACGCGCCTAACGCTATCGACACTTTGTTGTTGCAACCTTGGCAGTTGGAAAAAACCAAGAAGTTCGTAGAACAAACTTGGAAACACCCAGCCGCTAAAATTAACGTGCCCATGGGTTTGGATTGGACTGACGAATTCTTAATGAAAGTCAGCGAAATCACTGGCCAGCCAATTCCTGACAGCCTCGCCAAAGAGCGCGGTCGTTTAGTGGATATGATGACTGACTCCCACACCTGGTTGCACGGCAAGCGTTATGCACTCTGGGGTGACCCTGACTTTGTCATCGGCATGGTTAAATTCCTGCTTGAACTAGGTTGTGAGCCTACCCACATCTTGTGCAACAACGGCAACAAGCGTTGGAAAAAAGCTGTGGAAGCTATTTTGGCTGAATCTACCTATGGCAAAAACTGCACTGTCCACATCGGCAAAGATCTGTGGCATATGCGCTCTTTGGTATTTACCGATAAACCCGATTACATGATCGGCAACTCCTACGGTAAATTTATCCAACGGGATACATTGCACAAGGGTAAAGAATTCGAAGTGCCATTAATTCGCATCGGATTCCCCATCTTTGACCGTCACCATCTGCACCGCCAAACCACGTTTGGTTACGAGGGTGCTATGCAGATTCTAACCACTCTTGTTAATACTGAACTTGAGCGCTTGGATGATGCTACCCGTGGTATGCAGACTACCGACTATAACTACGATTTGATCCGTTAATAGGCAATTTGCCCAGTTGTTTGGTGGTGTAATTAACAAGCTTGCCAACTAGTTTCTGTTGTGTGTTTGTTGTGTTGATTGGCCCGGTGCGAATTTCGCACCGGGTATTTTTAAAAGCCCCAAACTTAATATGTATCAAACCCCGTGGGTTTTAAGTTGTTAAAGTTATTGATCTGAAAACGCCTTTTGCGTCAACTCGCACTGCGGTAGTGGCTGCCAACTATTTGCTACCGCCGTTTTTTCTCGTCTGATGAGTCAGGAATGTGTTATGCCCAATGTGATGATCCGCAAAAATGAAGTCGGTCAGTTAACGCTTTACATTGCTAAGCAAGATTTAGAAGAAAATGTCGTCTCCGTTGAATTTGATACCCCTGAGCGGTGGGGCGGAGAATTTACCCTTGCCGATGGTTCAGTTTATTCAGTTGAGCCCATAGCTCGGCCGGAATTACCTATCACACTGCGCGCTAAACGCGGTGGAGAATCCTAATATGCAGCATCCACAATTAACTGATGAAGTCGCTCTACGGATTGGTCTTGCCGTGCGCGCATTAGCGGTTGTGGATTTGCGCCTTTTAGTTAATCTTTTGGTGAGCCTAGTAGGGCATCCTATTACGGTTGAAAAACTATCGCGCTTGCGTTTAAACCGCTTAAAATCTGCCGGTGGCGAGGTGTTTGATAAAACATCCGAACAGGATTTGCGTAAAGCCCTGGCCTTGTTAAAAGGCAAAGGCATTGAGATTGCTCCGGATCCTCAGCCAATAATTAATGCCTATAGTGACGGCGATATGCCGGGTTCTATTCGTGTGGCGGTTGCCAGTGATCGCGGTGAAAAAATAAATGGCGCTTTTGGTAGTTGCCCGCGTTTTTTAATTTATCAGGTGTCCGCCCAGGAAGTGCGTTTAATTGCGGTACGGGAAGTGGGCAAATTAGTAAGTGACGATGATAAACTCGGCTACAGGGCAAAATTAATTGCCGATTGCCATGTGTTATACACCACCCAGATAGGTGGGCCGGCCGCCGCAAAAGTGGTGCGTGCCGGTGTGCACCCTATGAAGGTAGACGCCCCTGTAGGGGCTCGGGTTTTAATTCGCCAATTGCAAGCGGTACTGGATACATCGCCACCGCCATGGCTTGCTAAGGCTATGGGTGAAGAGCCCAATGTGCGCGCGCGTTTTTCGCTGACTCAGTATGGTTAGAGGTTTTTATGGCAGAGCTAACTGGCCTTAATAAAACACAAATTGACGCAGTCGTTACATTTGTGGAAACCAATGGTTTAAGTGATGAAACAGTACAATTACTGCGCCAGCAATTTAGCGGTTGCCATTTTACCTACTGCATGGATGATGATGTGCATTTTTCCAAAGCCTATGCTGAGCGTGCCGGGTTTAATCTCTATTTAGTGGATTCTCGCCAACACTGCTCTGAACTTACTACAGATTCTGATTGTGCATCGGGAATTGTACTGGCGGAAGTAATTGAATAGGCTAGAAAGTTGTGTCGCTCTGGGAGCCTGTAGGTTGAGGCAGGATTTAACCTGGTGCGCCTAGGATTTCTTTTGGTTTTATAAAAAAGATTTTTAGTTAAAATCCTGCGGCCTAAAGCTGCGGTAATGTTTTTATTTTTGGCGTCAATATCAGGTGTGCAAGGGGTTTTATCATGGGTAGTGAATCGGATTCAGTGGATTTAACCCCGGTTGCCGATTGCCGCACCTGCCGCTTTCGCACCAATTTATTATTAACTGGCCGCTGCACACCTGGGGATGCTTGTGTTGCCGTGGACAGCGGGCGGCAAATAGACCGTTTTTTCCGCGCGAATCCTGAATTGGCGGGCAATTATATCAATGATGGCTTTTGGGAGCGCCGCGCGGTGGCGGCCCGTTATATTCCCCAGGAGGCCTTAAGCCGATTAATTGGCGACCCGGATGAAGCAGTGCGCCGTGCGGTGGCTTATCGATTACCTAGGGAGCAATTATTAAAATTAATGGACGACCCGGATCGAGAAGTGCGCATTACGGTGGCTGATCGTTTGCCGTTAGAACAGCTTGAACGCATGGCGGCGGATTCCGATTATTTAGTGCGTGCCTATGTTGCGCAGCGGTTACCTGTCGGGCGATTATTTCGGTTTATTCGCGACCCGGATCGGCAGGTGCGTAAATTCGTCGCTCAGCGTTTGCCGGAAGAATCCTTAGGATTAATGGTGCACGACTTCGAGCCCGAGGTGCGCAGAATCGTCGCCTCCCGTTTGCATGGCGATGCCATAGTACTCTTGCTCAGCGATAGCGATTGGACAGTGCGCTTAGCGGCAATCCCCAATGCACCTTTGGAAGCATTAAATGCACTGCTGGAAGATGCCGACCCTGAAGTGCGCCAGGCAGCGGCGGAGCGGTTGGCGGAAGGTAAATAATTTTCTTCTGTTTCTCGTCAGGTCTTAATGCTTGAAAAATCGTAACTGTCCAGCATCTTTTTATGTGGCTGAAGGTAATTCCTGCGTTGACTGGGAACTATCGCGCGCGTTTTAGTGCTGTGACTCCGTAATCCAGCGCCGCAGTGGTGACTACAGGTTAGTGCAGACACGCCGTGAATACATCCGTGTAGGC
>DAOQGS010000164.1:0-7248 GCA_035338675.1 Cellvibrionaceae bacterium | reverse complement strand
TGTCATTAAATTAAAAAAAGGGCTGCGATTTGGCGTAAGCAATACCTGGGTAGCCCGGATGGAGCCTAGCGCAATCCGGGATTTTCGAGGCACCCTGGATTGCGCTAGGCTCCATCCAGACTACAAAATTGGCTGGCAATCCTTAACTTAATGGCACTAATGCCATTGAGTTAAGGATGTACTGGCTCGCCAACAGGCGTAGGGGCGCCCCTTGTGGGTGCCCGCTTCAGTGGACATCCTGTTCAATAGCCGAGGTACAGGCAGGGCAACCACAAGGATTGCCCTTCCGACTTTGTATTAGCTTAATGATATTGCCCCTGAAGAGGTGGCAGGTGCACCTGCCGTGTGTACGGAATTTTTTTACTTAATTAAGCGCAGGTTGCGAATAAAAAATATCACCTGGCTCACCACCCCGCCCCTACGGGGCACCCCTCCAAGGGAGGGGAATTTTAGGTACTACTTGTAGCGAAATACCTATCACATCATCTGGGCGCAATCGCTAGGGCGCTCGCGCGTGTGAAAAATGCACTGCGAAAATACCTATTGGCTTAAGGCTCCACCGGGTCGGCAGGATGGACTTTGGGGTCTTGGTAGGTTGTATCGATTGTAAAACCTCGCTTAACTAATTCCGCCTCTTTTGCGTAGCGTTCTTTTTTGGCTTTTTTAATTTTATCAACCCACAGCGATTGCCAATGATCGCGCTCTTCGCCGTCAAATTCATAGCGAGCGAATTCGTCTTTGCTCTTTAAATTAAAATTCAACAAGTAGGCACCGGGTGCATTAAGCTGAATACGGGTATTATCCCGCAACAGGCGAATTTGCAAAAAAACATCACCTGCATAAAGCCTCCACTCACCCCCATCAATATGCATCCACTCATCTAACGTGGGCATATAATCGACGGGAATAGTGTAAATTCCGTTTTCCAGATAATAACGAAAAGCTGAAAACCCAGTTAAACGCGGCTCCGAATAAAACGTGTAATACCTCCACCCCTGGCTCACCAATTCATGCAAAAACGCATAGAATATTTTGCGCGCTTCATCATGATAAATAGTTTCCTCACCTGAAATGCCAGCACAAATGAAAAATGAGCTTAATCCCTCTTGCATTTTTGCAACATCTTCATTCCCCATTACACTTAGCGCATGCGGAATGTTAAAGCTATAAGGGCCATGCTCAACCAAAACACTGCCGTAGTGCCGAACACTCCAATCATATTCATAAAAATTCACGCCCGCAGGCTGCTTGTTAATATAACCCTTGGCAGGCAGATTATTTTTCGCCAAAAAATCCGCCCCACTCTGCCCTAGCCTTACACTAATTTTCGGCTTATACATAACCTCCTCCGACCGTTCAGAATGGCAGGCTACCAGAAATGAAATTATGATCAAAAACAATTTATACATGCAAATATTCCAGTTATGCGTTATAGCAAGCCAATCCCTTGGCCAACAAAACCATTTCAGCATACCCATAACTTAATTATTTACCCATCTCCCCATACGAAAGTTCCACCTCTTTCGCAAACCACTCAATCTATCAAACCATTATTAATTTGTTCGCCCGCAAGGTGTCCCGGCGCAACCGCTGCGCTTATCTAGCAAGCAAAATATGAAATGCGAGAAATAACAGTGGTTTTAAGGCTCCACCGGGTCGGCAGGATGGATTTTGGGATCCTGGTAGGTCGTGTCGATTGTAAAACCGCGCTTAACTAATTCTGCTTCTTTTGCGTAGCGATCTTTTTTGGCTTTTTTAATTAACTCAGCCCAATGCTCCTGCCACTGCTCCCGTTCTTCACCATCAAACATGCTCCTCCCATAGGAGGTTTTCGTTTCAAAGTTAAAAACCAGTAGATAAGCGCCGGGCTTATTCAAATCGAGATGTTCGCTATCACGATGAAATCGAATTTCTAAAAAAACCCCGTCAGCATATAAATTCCAGAACCCCACGTCGATCTGCATCCACTGCTGCAAATTGGGTACAAAATCGACAGGTAAAGAATAAAAGTTGTTACCCAAATAATGATTAAATGCCTGTTCCCCGACTAACCGAGGATCTGAATAAGCGATGTAGCGCTTCCACCCTAAACTAACCAGCTCCTTAATTATTTTCATCAACGCAATTCTGGCGGCATCATGGGTAATAGTTTTGTCACTGGAGAAGGTCGCATTCACAAAAAGAGATTCGACCCCATCGCCCGAATGTTTTAAGTTCTCCGTCCCCATTACGGTTAGGGCATTGGGAATTGTGAAACTAAAAGCTCCATGGTCAAAAACAACCTCACCCGCTCGTTCAGTCTTCCAGCGGTATTGATAAAAATTCATCCCTGCAGGCTGCCTATCAACATTCCCCTCGGCCGAAAGCCCATTGCGCATTAAAAATGCGGCACCACTTTCACCCACCTTAGCTGAAATACTGGGTTTATACATAACTTTCTCCGCGTGTTCAGAATGGCAGGCTGTAAGCAACAGCAGCCAAGCAAGGATTATTTTAGTCATTTTAATAAACCAAAAGCGCATCGGGCGAATTGACCCAGCTACTAATGGTAGCTAATTCGGCGTGCATATAGGCGGCATTACCATCCATTAAGCCGTGAAACTTCTTAGCGGCAGACGTAATCCACTGCATACGACTGGTAAAATCTTCTACCACCAAATCATCCGGCGCTACAGACTTTAAGGTATCGTCACCTGATGAGCAGGCGTGCGAAAAGATGAGCTCGTAGGTGGGCATTGCCCAATGAACCCACCATTTTCGCTCAAATCGGGTCCATTTATTAAAGTCAGGATCCTTATAGATAAGCTCCTGCAAAACAGACTTTTGCTCGTGGTCTGCAATAGCCATTAAGTGCTCCAATTGCATACTTCTACGCAGCTTTTTATCAGTAGTCGATTCAATCTGCACAACAAAATTAAACCCTTTCTTCAAAGATTCCGAAGGTGCAAAATTTTTGATTTTACCAATCGACTTCCCCGCCCAAGGCAGTCCTTTCACCGTGCTTTTCACCGGTTCAATTAATTTATCGCAGTCCCGTTTATTCAAACACGCCATACCGTTAAAAAAATTGGTGGGGTAATGGCTGTAGAACCAGTGGGCCGGGGCAATATCGCTAAACAGCCATAAATTTCCCTGCCCTAAACCATTGGCTACATTGTGCCCGTCCACCGTCTCAAATGTGAGTTTGCCGAGTGCGTAGGAGGCGTTTAATTGCAGTGTGTCTAATAAACAGGCCACTGTTTTGCTGGCAAACGCCCCCAGCGCCATCCAATAATAGCGGCCCAATTTGGCTTTATCGCCGCCTTCTTCAGTTTCCAGGTAAAACCGCGCGTAGGTGGCGGCAATACGGCGTGCCCGTGCGGCATACAGGCCGATTAATTTGTAGTGGTTTTCATCGATTTTATCGGAGAGCCGTAAATAGGAAAATTGTTGCGCAAACGACCATAATTCATTACAGCCGATAGTAATTTGTTGGGTTTTACCCGGTGTATCGTTGACGCCATTGACGGGAATTGGGTCGGCCATATCAGTTCCTTATTCGTGTTTTGACCAAGAGATGAAGCAGTCGATGCTTTCGCCTTTTTTACTGGATGCCATAACGGTTTTGCCAAAACCATTGGTTTTATTGTCCGCCAAGTGCCAACCGTCTTTTTGCCCGGCGGGTAGGGTTTTGTAGGGAATGCCTTTTACCGGCTGGCCTAATTCATCGACAAATTCAAAGCGCAGTGTGTAAATGTCCTCAAATTTCGCCTCTTGTGTTGTCGCCATGGCCGCAGGCGACATGGAGCCGAAATTAATGCCCAGGGTATTGCGGTTATTCATGGTGGTCATGTCCATATGGCGCACCACGCCCTTGCCATCGGCTTTTACATCGAAGGAATAGGTTACAAAATGGGTTTTGCTGCTGGTGGTGCCGGACAATAGCCCTTTGGCCACTCCGGCTTCGTCACCCGAACACATGCTGTGGGTGGAACTTTCTATGGCGGTTGCATTGCCATCAATTTTTACGCTGGTGGTGCCATCGGCCAAATTACTGACTTGGCTTACCACAGGATAAGGGATAGGTACAGTTACACTGCCGACCGGGGTTTTACACACATCGGGCACGGTGCAGATGGATTGATCGCCACTGCCTTTGTGGCTGAAATTTCGACCGTTGGCAAATACAGTTCGCGGCATAAAAATTCCTAACAATATTGGATTAGCAATTAAATAAACGTTAAACGGGTGAAACACAAATAGCTGCACGGGCACCGGCATCTGATGATGCGCTGATTAAAATAGAGTCCGCTGTGGATGTTATCGCATCCTGCGCGGCAAGGGCTAAGGCGGCGCCGGGAAATGCCGCGCCTAAATCACCACAAAACTCTGCCAAACGGCACACGGGTACATCGGCGATCATTTTAGTGGCGTGGCGCAGGCGCGGCACGCTAAATTCGCGGCCGTAATAGGCTTCGCCATTTTCTGAGGTATAAATCTTTTTAATTGGCTGCGCCGCTGTGTTGAGTGCATCACCCACCGCCATGGAAAGCGCATGGGCTGGATTGGGTTTATTACTTAATAAATGCCCCGGTTCAAACCCAAGGCCCGGGCGTGCAAGTTTAAGTTGCGCGCGGTTAATCAATTCAGTGGGGCCGTGCGCGGTGGTCAACAGCAAAAATGTGGCGCCTTCACCAGGCACAAAACCATCAAAAACGCCCTCCCCTAATAGGCGGTTTTGGCTTGCTAATAAGCCGAGGGTTTTGGCATCGTAAAACGTATCCATTGCACCGGTTAAAACAACAGCCTTGGGGTTGTGTTCTAAATAATCAAAAGCTGCATCTAGCGCGTACAACAGCCCTGCACGGCCGGATGCAAAATAGCGGCTTGTTTTGGGTTCGATTGCAGCGCCCGTGGTTTTAATTAAGTGATCAATAAAAAGCGGGCTTACGCGATTTTTCTCGTAATAGAGTTCCGGCCCCGCCAAAAACAAGGGGCTATTGTGCAATTCATTAATAAATGGCAGCCGCCCTAAAGTGCTGGCGGCTATTTTTAACAGGCGAATATGCGGCGCGCTAAGCCCAGGCAAAAGTAACGGCAACGGGCAGGACAAGGCAGCATCTGGAATGGGCGAGAACATAATGCTGTGCTCAGCATCCCCCGGTAATGCACAGGCCTGATAACTGCTCACCCGCGCGTTTACAGCGGCGCGCACTCTTTCAATTTCGGCGCCTAAGGGCGTGAGCAGGCTTATATCACACAGGTACAGGTGCAAAAGTGAGTGAGCATGGGGCGCAACCCGGTGCGGCGCAGGCGCAAGCATTGCGGATTCCTTGTAGGTGAATTAGGGAAAATACCGGCGCGCGATGGTACAACAAGCGTAACTATTCGGCACCTTTTTATTGCTGGACGGGATTCTCACGCCGACTCGATACTATCGGGCAAGTGCTTTGCTGTGAGCCATCAATACTCAGCCGACAGCTGAGTATTCACGGCACGTTTGATAGGTGCGGATATAGGCTTAAAAACAAAAAACCCGCCTCAGCGGGTTAATAGCAATGTACATAATCTTGAATTATTTACCCCCGCCCAATATTTGCCAACCGCACCCCGGTAATATCGCGGATCACCTGGTCGCTGTTTAAAAAACTCATCAACTGCTCTTCACTTAATGGGCGGCTGTAATAAAACCCCTGTACCTGGTCGCAACCGCGATTGAGCAGCCAATCGGATTGATCCAAACATTCCACCCCTTCGGCAATCACCTGCAGGGACATATTATGGGCCAGGTCGATAATGGATTTAGCAATCGCCGCATCACAATTTTGCCCTTCGATATCTTTAACAAAACTGCGGTCGATTTTTAATTTTTGAATGGGAAAACGCTTTAAATACGCCAAAGACGAATAGCCGGTGCCAAAATCATCAATAGCGATGGACAAACCCAATTTACTTAAACAATTTAAGGTATCCACGGCCTTTTCAGCATTTTCCATGGCGGAGCTTTCGGTTATTTCCAGCTCTAAATATTCCGGGCTTAAGTGGGTGGACATCAATACACCCATCACCATGTGTTCAAAATGCTCCTTGCGAAATTGCACCGGCGATATATTCACCGCCATTTTGCCCAGTTTTAACCCCTTCATTAACCAGGCTTGAAAGCGCTCGCAGGCGTGGCGCAATACCCATTCGCCCAAAGGCTCAATTAAACCGGTCTCCTCCGCCAGGGGGATAAAATGCATGGGCGGCACCATGCCGCGCTCTTTGCTGTTCCAGCGCACCAAGGCCTCAAGGCCCACAATGCGGCCATTGGTGAGGTTAATTTGCGGCTGGTAGTGCAGAATAATTTCGCCCTGGTCTATAGCCCGGCGCAAATCATTTTCCAACAATAAATAATTAATAGCCTGGTTGTGCAGGGCCTCTTCGTAAAATTCAAAACAGTTTTTGCCCTTGGCTTTAGCCTTGTGCATGGCTAAATCCGCGTGTTTAAGCAATTGGTCGATATTATCGCCATCGGCGGGGAAGACACTAATGCCGATACTGGCGGTGGAAATAATCGAGTGGCCCTGTAATTTCACCGGCAAACTCAAGCGGTTTAACAGCTTTTGCGCCACCAGTTCTAAATCACTTTTGCGGCGCACATCATCCAACACCACCACAAATTCATCGCCGCTTAGGCGCGCCACCACGTCTTTTTCCCGCAGCTGGGCGCGCAGGTTATCCGCCGTAATACGCAGCAGGTCATCCCCTGCGTCGTACCCTAGGTTTTCATTAACATTTTTAAAACGGTCTAAATCCACCAATAAAATACCCAGGGTTTCGTGGTTTTCGCGGGCGAATTCCAGGGTTTTATTGATGCAGCCGTAAAATAAGGTGCGGTTGGCAAGGCCGGTTAAATTGTCGTGGTAGACCATATAATCCAAACGGGATTTATGATCCCGCAGGGAATTTTCAATTTGTTTATGGGCGGTAATATCCGTGCCGAAGACAAAACACAGGGACTGGCCGGCGCTTTGATGGTAAATATATTTAATTTGGTAAACGTGAAAACTGCCATCTTTATGTTTGGCTTTAAATTCCAACCACTCGGGGCTGGTGGATTGCGCCGCCAACAGGCTTTCTAAATCGTTTTGGAAACTGGCGGGGTACACATCGGCCAATTTTAACCAGTGCTCACAATTGCCCGCCACGCCCTCTAGCTCGCCGTGTTGGGCACTGGCCATCAGCAGATTACCCTTGTCGTCTGCGAGGGCGATTAACACCGGCATC
>DAOQGS010000163.1:0-7289 GCA_035338675.1 Cellvibrionaceae bacterium | reverse complement strand
AACAACCTAACCCAATCCATTTTAGCCAAAGCCTTTAAAGGCGAACTCACCGCCCACTGGCGCGCCGCCAACCCGGATTTAATCTGCGGCGAAAATAGCGCCGAGGCTTTACTCAAAAAAATAAAATCAGAACGCGAGGCGCAAATTCCAACGGGTAAAAAGAGAAAGGCTGGGGCATGAACAAACCGAGATACGCCTTCGCCGACACAATGCAAAACACATCCTTGTGTTTTGCCCTGCGGGCCAGCCTTCGGCTGCCGAAATTCGATCCCGTCGAATTTCTCGAACGAAAAGCCAACGCAGCATTAGAGCGAGTCAACAACCTAACCCAATCTATACTAGCCAAAGCCTTTAAAGGCGAACTCACCGCCCACTGGCGCGCCGCCAACTCGGATTTAATCAGCGGCGAAAACAGCGCCGAGGCATTGCTTAAAAAAATAAGATCCGAACGCGAAGCAAAAGCCACAAATAAAAAGGCGAAGAAAAATGCCTAACGCCACGCCGATTCGAGTGTACAACGCCAATACCCTGCGTAGGCTGGAAGAGGCGAAGCCGACTTCCGACATTTCCTCAAGTACAATGTCGGAAGTCGCTCCGCTCTTCCAACCTACAAAAATAAAATCAGAACGCGAAGCAACGGCCACAAATAAAAAGGCGAAGAAAAATGCCTAACGCCCTGCCGACGCGTATGTACAGCCCCAATTTCCTTCGTAGGGTGGGCAACTTGTTGCCCACCTTTTGCGGCAATAATCTGGTGGGCAATAAATTGCCCACCCTACAAAATTGCCATACCCTGCGTAGGTTGGAAGAGGCGAAGCCGACTTCCGACATCTCATCAAGCACAATATCGGAAGTCGCTCGGCAATTGCTCCTGCATTGCTCTACTGTGTCACATCCATGTGACCATACGCTCTTCCAATCTTCCAGAATAAAATCCGAACAAGAACCAAGTCAGTCAAACGCCAAAACCCAAGCCTAAAGGTACACCCATGAGCGCAATAGATAAGATCACAATTAAGGGCTTTAAGTCGATAAAGGCACTTGAAGAATTTGACCTGAAAAGCCTTAACATAATCGTCGGCGCTAATGGAGCGGGAAAAAGTAATTTGATTTCATTTTTTAAACTGCTGCGGGATTTAATTGACGGCAAGTTAAATCGCTATGTGCGCGATAACGGTGGCGCCACAGACTTATTATTCAATGGCCGCAAAGTAACGGAAAAAATGGTTTTTGAAACACGCTTCGGCAACCACGGGTTCCGTTTTAGCTTGGTACCCACCCCAAAGGATGATTGCGCTATTGAAGACGAGGCCCGTTATTACAGTGGCGGTAAAACCGGGTGGTGGAACCTAGGCGATAGCGACGACGGCAAGTCAAAAATGGTAGCGGAAGTAACAACCAACAAACCCGATGGTCGATATTCCAAGCCAGTTTATGATGCTATTCGTTCCTGGCAGATTTACCATTTTCACGACACTAGCGCTACCGCCGCCATGCGCGGCTATGAAATAGTCCAAGACAATACCTTTCTACGCGCAGATGCCGCCAATATTGGCCCATTTTTACTTGCACTGAAGCAGGACCATAATAACGCTTACCGGCAAATAATTGATGCGATTAAATTGGTGATGCCATTTTTCGCAGACTTTATTTTGCAACCGCGCAAAAGTGGCGAAAAAGAAGAAGTGAATATCAGCTGGAACCAGGAAGGCTCTGATTACCCAATGCAGCCGTATCAATTATCCGATGGCTCTATTAGATTTATCTGTTTGGCCACGGCGCTACTCCAGCCTAAACCACCCAGCACAATAATTATTGATGAGCCGGAACTGGGTTTACATCCGGCGGCGATTGTTATTCTGGCTGAACTGATTCAGTCTGCCTCCACACGAACCCAGGTTATTGTGGCCACGCAATCGCCAGCACTAATTGATCAATTTGCTATTGACGATATAGTCGTTGTAAACCGCAGAGAAGGCGCTTCTAGTTTTGAGCGTTTACAGGAAAAGGACTATAGCCAGTGGTTAGAGGATTACTCAGTGGGTGAATTATGGACTAAAAACGTTATCGCAGGGGGCCCCACCTATGGATAAACAAGTCGAAGTACTGGCAATAGTTGAGGGAAAAACCGAGCAAATTTTTATAGAGGCTATTCTTGCACCTTACTTTGCGGAAAAAGGCATTTACCTTAGAGCCACTCAGGTGTCAAAACCCGGCCAGAAAGGCGGTGATGTGAAATTTAGCCGCACCATTAAAGATATCGGCAACCACCTTAAACAAAGGTCGGATACTTATGTGGCCACATTTGTGGATTACTACGGGATTAAAGAGTGGCCCGGCTTGGACAAGGTGCCGCCTCAAGCGAGCCCCACTAAAATTGCGGAAGTTGTAAATTTGGAAACGTGCCTTTTAGTGGCTACAACCTACCCCGAATTACAAACCCATACCCGCTACATACCCTATTTGGCGGTACATGAGTTTGAAGCGCTATTATTCAGCTGTAGTGAAACCCTCGCCGCTAAACTTAGCATCAAGTTGGAGCAGGTTGAAAAAGTATTAAGTGATTGCGGCGAGCCTGAAGCTATTAATAACAGCCCGATAACAGCACCGTCTAAGCGTCTTGATGCTTGGGTTATTGGTGGTAAATTCAAAAAAACCTCAGCAGGTATTTCGATTGCCAGTAGTATTGGCATTAGTAAAATGCGAGAAAAATGCCCTGTTTTTAATACTTGGCTCTTGGCCTTAGAGCGGCTGGTGGCGGTTAATGAGCCATAAAACATCCGCCAAAAGCCCTATGATCCTCACCCTACGCTACCCCCACGTACGAGAATTGGTTTTTCACTACGCTACAAAACTTACCGATACTGCCGTATTAAAAATACTCGATACAGGCGTTAACTCAGCCGCCGATGCCGAACACCTCAGTTATTTTATTTGGCGCATGATTGGGGAAATGGCCAAGGACCGAGCAGCCGGAATTGAGGTGCTCGGCGGCACCGACAATACCTCCATGGGGCCGGATATCGCCTATGAAATGGATAACCTTATGCAGGTGAGTGGGTTTAGTGATATTTGGGAGACAATATCTGACGAGTATTGAAGAATCGGCACTTAATCTTTAATGAGGTGTGAAGTTGCATTCACTCGAGTAAAAATAGGCCTCTATAGTTTTTAGGTTTGGTGCGATAAGGAGAAATATCCGCCTGGCAGTAATGCCTTTTGCAGATAAAAAAGGGGATTGCACCCCTTTTTTAAAAACAGTTTTTATTAAAACTGATATTGGTAAAACGCCGCTACGCCACTGATATCGCCGCCGTCAATTTTGGTGGTTTTCCACTCTAGGGCAATGCCATGCTGGCCAAAATCAAAGCCTGCA
This sequence comes from Cellvibrionaceae bacterium, assembly GCA_035338675.1. Taxonomy (GTDB): domain Bacteria; phylum Pseudomonadota; class Gammaproteobacteria; order Pseudomonadales; family Cellvibrionaceae; genus CAMCXE01. The sequence goes on along the minus strand of DAOQGS010000163.1, from coordinate 3,913 downwards.
CCTATCCCGTAACTAAAACCATCGTCGGTGGTGTCTTCAGATTCGCTGTAGGAGCCGTATTCGATAGTGGTTTCAGTGCTGTAACCGGCATAACCCAAGAGGGCATAGGCTTTAAAGCCGCCGGATTTAAATTGCGGTTTGGCGTACAGGCCGTACATGGAAGTAATTTTTACCTTGCCCACGTCGCCGCTGTAGATGTTGCTGTCTAATTCAAGATCGCCGCTGCCAAGGCCAAACCCTAAGCGCAATTCGGCCGCGAAGAAATCATTCCACTCAAAGCCGTAGTAACCCTCTAACACATTGGCGTCGCCGGAAACGCTTGAGCCATTCGCCTCTGCTTCGAGAGAATAGGGGCTAAAGCCTATGCCTACGTAGTTGCCTTCAGCGCAAGCTGGGTGGGAAATTCCTGTTACGGCCAACACAAGGGCCAATGCGGAAGTTGTTTTGTCATAGTAAGACTCCTGTTAAAACACCCCGACATGGGGGCCGCCATTTTAATCAGCTCGTGTGACGAAGCAAGGAATGTGCATATCACTTGCGGGGCGCTTAAGTTAAGGCAAATCCGTAGAGGCAACCCGTTTGGTAGCCCGGTGAGCGCCAGATAACCCTTTAGGTTTTAGTAGGTATGGGCACCCACAAGGGGCGCCCCTACTGTACTTATGGGTTAGGAATATTCCTTAACTTAATGACATTGCCGCCCATGGCGAGAAACCGCCGACAACTCTTTGCTTATTTCCTTAATTAGGGGGGGCAACTTACTGGTTAACGGCAGTGGGCGTGGCGCCGCAAATTAACCCTGTTTGCACTCAACTGTTAAGAACCCTGCGGCCAACCCCCCAATGCCTGTACCAAATCCAATGCCCCCAATAACCGAGCCTGGCATTTTTGCTGCAGGCCGTCTTGGGCGCTAAACAGGCTGCGCTGAGCGTCCAGCAGGTTTTGCAGGTCCCCGCGCCCGGCTTTATAGCGAGCTTGGGTGAGGGCCAGACTGCGCTGGGCTTCCTCCACCAGTTGGCGCTGTTGTTCCTCCTGCTGCTGATTAATACCTGCGTTAGCAAGGGCGGTTTGGCTTTGGGCCAGGGCGTTGAGCACCGCTTTGCGGTAGGTTTCCACCAGCTCCAGCCGCTGGGCCTTAGCCAAGCGGTATTGGTTGCGCTTGGCGCCGCCATCGAACAGGCTTTGGGCGAGGTTCAAACTCCAACTGAGACCTTGGGTGGCGGGGTTGAGGCTGAACAGCTCGCCGCTGGTAAGGCTTGCAGCTGCCCCTAGGCTTAGGCGGGGGAAGAAGGCGGCGCGGGCTTGACTAATGTCGGCGTCTGCGGCCGCCAATTGCGCCTCCAGTATGCCTATGTCAGGCCTCTGCGTGAGCACCTGAGCGGGCCACTGGGCGGCAAGCGCGGGCACCCTAAGTTGGCTTAAGGCTTCCGCCGGGGGGTTAAAGGTTTGCGGCGCTGCGCCTACCAATACTGCAAGAGCTGCAAGGTTAGCCTGGCGCTGGGCTTCAATGGGCAAAAGGGCCGCCTGCTGGGCGAGCAAATTTGTGCGCTGCTGGGAGAGGTCGGCGGCGCTCACCGCCCCGGCCTTAAAGCGGGCCTCCACCAGCTGCAGAATCTGCTGGGCAATAGCGAGGTTTTGGCTTTGGGTGCTGTAGCGCTCGTTGAGGGCCAGATGGGTAAACCAGGCCTGGGCTATGGCGAGGTTCAGCTCCAGTTGATCGGCCCCCGCGCGCAGGGTGCTAGCTTTAAGGCTGTAGCTGGCCGAGCGGCGGCTGGCCCGCTCGGCGCCGAACAGGTCTAAATCCTGCTCCAGGCTCAGGCTCGCCCGGCTGTTGCCCTGCTGGATTACCTCCCCCTGGGGCAGTTTGCTGCGGCTTTTGCCGCTGCTGACGCTTAAGCCCAGCTGGGGCCAGAGGCTGGCGCGGGAGAGGCCGTAGCGGGCTTGGGCCTGCTCTAAGCGAGCGCGGGCGGCGGCGCCCTCGGGGCTGTGGGCGGCGGCCTCGGCTAACATCCGCTCAAGGCCGGGGGAGCCAAAGGCCTGCCAGTTGGCCAAGCGGCTGGGCTCGCTGCCGCTTGCGGTAAACGGCACCTGGCTTGCGGCAATTGCCTGGGCTTGGGAGCTTAGGGCCGGGGCTGGAGCTGAAGCCAGAGCGCCAAGCGCTGGAGCAGTAGCTTTGGCGGCTTGCTGGCTACAGGCGCAGAGCATCAATAGGCTGAACAGCCAGGCGGTGAGCAAACAATTAGAACGAAGGTTGCGGGGCATAACTATCACCAAAAAACTTACTGGGCGGCTAAGGCCACCACCGGGTTGAGACCGGAGGCTTTGCGGGCGGGTAAGAAGCCAAACACCAGGCCGGTGGCAAAGGCGCAGGAGAAGGCCAAAAGTACAGGCCACAGGCTGAAGGTCACACTAGTGCCCAGCTGCCCGGCCAAGAGGGCAATCCCCAACCCTAGGGCCACGCCTATAGCGCCGCCTAGGGACGACACAACCAGGGCTTCCAGCAAAAACTGCTGCAATATGTGGCGCTGGCGGGCGCCGGTGGCCATGCGGATGCCGATCTCGCGGGTGCGCTCGGTAACGCTCACCAGCATAATGTTCATCACCCCTATGCCCCCCACCAACAGGGAAATTGCCGCAATCGCCCCCAGCAACAGGGTCATGGTGTTTTGGGTGGCGGAGACAGTGTCAATCAGGGATGACATGGAGCGGATTTGAAAATCCTCCGTGCCGTGGCGCTCCAGCAGCAGCTCCCGCACCCGCGCCTGGGTGCTGTCCATTTGGTCTGGCTCCGCCACGGAGATGGTGATATTGCGCAGGGTGCGCTGGCCGTTCAGGCGCAGGCTGCCGGTTTTGAACGGCACCAGTACCTTATCATCCTGATCCTGGCCGCCGGGGTCGGCGCCCTTGGGGGCCATGACGCCGATCACCTGGAACAGCAGGTTTTTGATCATGATGTATTCGCCCAGGGGGTTTTGCTCGCCGAAGAGTTTTTGTTTCACCGTCTGCCCCAACACCACCACGGTGGCGTATTGGTCGTCGTCCTCCTGGCTGAAAAAGGTGCCTTGGCTAGGCGCCCATTTGCGCGCTAAGGGGTAGTTGGCGCCGGTGGCCAGGGCCTCGGTGGTGTGATCGCTATTGCCAATACGGAGGGTGACGCTGCTGCTCTGCTCCGGCAGGGCGGCGGCTATACCCGGCAGGGCGGCTATGGCATCTACGTCTTCGGGCACTAGGTTGCTGGCTTCCCAGCGGGGCCGCTGGTTGGGGCCGCCGGGGCGCACCAACAGCAGGTTGCTGCCCATAGCGCTGATGTTCTCCACCACTGCATTCTTAGCGCCATCGCCTATGGCCATCAGGGTGATCACCGAGGCCACCCCAATCACTATGCCCAGCAGCGTAAGCGCCGTGCGGAACAGATTATTGCCCAGGCAGCGCAGGGCGCTGTGCAAGGCGGTGGCCAGCTCACGCAGCCTCGGCGCATCCCCTTTGGCCCGGCCCGTCAGGGGCGCAGCAGCACCCGGCGCGGCCCCCGTATCGCTGATAATCTGGCCGTCTTTCAGCTCAATTTGGCGCTGGGCGAAGGCGGCCACCTTGGCGTCGTGGGTAATCAAAATAATGGTGTGGCCCCGGCGGGAGAGTTCCCCTAACAGCGCCATTCCCTCCTCGCCGCTGTGGCTGTCCAGGGCGCCGGTGGGTTCATCGGCGAGGATAATCTGCCCGCCGTTCATCAAGGCCCGGGCGATGGACACCCGCTGCTGCTGGCCGCCGGAGAGCTGGCCGGGGCGATGGTGCAATCGCTCGGCCAGGCCCAATTGGCTGAGCAACTCCCCCGCCCGCTGCCTGCGCTGCTGCGGCGCCATTTGGGTGTACAGCGCGGGCAACTGCACATTGTCGCTGGCATCGTTATCCATCAGCAGAT
>DAOQGS010000162.1:0-7302 GCA_035338675.1 Cellvibrionaceae bacterium | reverse complement strand
GTTTGCTCTTATCCGGGGATTCATTAGACAGTTATTTATGGATGTAAGTGACAAATTCATTTATTGTTGCGTGATGTTGAATATCTCCAACGGTTCCTAATCAAACTATTTGGACAGAATTATGTTAAGGATATTTTTTCTGCTTTATATGATCGTGTTTTCGCTTTTTGTTTGGGGTCAGACGGAAAGTGAGTGCTTCGGTAATCCTAATAATGGAAGCTTGAAAAATGGTTGGCAGCTGCCAGCCAGTGGCGAAAATTTTCACGCTTACAGTTCGATTGGAGCGCTAGCGGGACGCAATTTTGTCCATAGTAAAGTCCATCGGATTGTGTTGGAGGCTTATAGAATTTTGCAGGAAACCAACCCGAAAATAATTTACGTCTATGGCGAAACAGGCTTTAAAAGTGGCGGATTATTCAAGCCACATAAAAGCCATCGCAACGGCTTATCAGTTGATTTCTTTGTGCCTGTGGTTGATTCCAAAGGGGTGCCTGCTGAGCTTCCTATCGGCATCAGTAATAAACTTGGTTACAATCTGGAATTTGATTCCCTTGGGCGATCGGGTGGATTGTCTATCGATTTTGAATCCATCGCAAAACACCTTGATGCACTCTTTATTGCTGCAAAAAATCAACAAAGTGGTATTGAGGTCGTTATCATCGATCCGCGTTTTCGGGAGCTTCTTCTGGCAACTCCTGCGGGGGCTAAAATTAATGGTAAAATCAGATTCTCTATGCAAAAACCTTGGGTAAGGCACGACGAACATTATCACGTCAATTTTGAGATATCCTGTTCTGTGGTTGATCGCAACTAAAAATGTCTTGTAGTTACAAAGAATTTATTTTGGCAGTGCAGTTCATGGATCTTATTCGATTGTAAATCGTAAATGCGTTTTAGATAGTAGAATTATTGGTTGACCTTGAGAATTGGAAAATGCATAAAAACACAGTTTGCCTATGGTACGAACACAACGCAGAAGAAGCCGCGCGTTTTTATACGGGGCTGTTTCCCGATAGTCGCATGGGCGCTGTGCATCGTGCGCCAGGAGATTACCCAGATGGCAAAGCCGGAGATGTTTTAACGGTGGGTTTTATTGTGGCGGGTGTTCCGTGTATGGGGCTAAATGGCGGCCCGCGTTTTAAACACAGCGAAGCATTTTCATTTCAAATTGCTACTGAAACTCAAGAGGAAACCGATCGTTATTGGCACGCCATTATCGATAACGGCGGGGAGGCCAGTTACTGCGGTTGGTGCAAAGATAAATGGGGTATTAGCTGGCAGATCACACCGCGTGTTTTAGTGAAGACTCTCGCCCAGGGCGGTGATGTGGCTAAACGCGCTTTTGCCGCCATGATGCAGATGAGTAAAATTGATGTGGCGGCAATTGAGGCGGCGGTGCAGGGCTAATTAATGAGTGGGTTGTGGGTGCTCTTGCGCTGCTAGGCTGTCCGCGAGCCTAGTTAACATCGCCGTCATTTTTTGCATTTCTTCAGCCGCGTGAATCAATTGTTTGCGGCCTAATTCGGTGTTAATTAAAAAAACCAGTTCACCTGGGGTGTTGGTTAATTCCGCGTGCAATTGATTTAAATGCTCTTTTAATGTCCTTTGTAATGCCTGCTGCTGCGGGGTTTTTGCAAGGGGTGCCAGGCCCAGATGCAGCAGTGCGTTGGCCGCTTTAAGTTCGCTTAATAGTGCCGCCTTGCCTAGGTTTGCACGCCAGGCTTGGCTGATTAAGGGATTTGCTGCGGGGGTGTCGAGGCTGCCGATGGGGGCAATTAATTCCTCTTGGGTTATCCGTGTGAAACTGGAAATTAAACTATCGATAAGATTCTTAAGGGCCAGTGTTTGTGCGTCTGAGCGTGAGGCTAATGATGGGGCCTGCCAGGCGCCCAGCGTGCCCAGTTGCCAGTGGTTTAATAATTCCTGCGCGCGGTTATTAATTTGGCTGCTGGCACTGCGCAGTAGATCGCAGGTGGCACCGGCTAGGGCGGCGTTGTCGGTGTAGGCGGTATCAAATAATAGGTATTCCATGTCGGCAAGGCCCAAAGCACTGGCCGGGCCTGTGGTGTCAGTAGCAGTGTCGCTTTGGTTTAGCCGGTTTTTCAGGTGTTTTTCCACCCAATTAAAACGATCCGGCCAAAAATATATATGCAGCCGCAGATCGCCTAGAGATAAGGGGCCGAAATGTAAAAGATTGAGCGGTTGCCAGGCGATAAAACTCGCCTGCCAGGCGCTGCGCGCTTCTTGGTATTCACCTGGGTTGGCGGGGTTTTGGCAGAAACGCTCAATCCGTTCTACCAGTGTTTTATTGGCTTGGGCAAACCCTTGGTGCTAGGGAATAATTAGCTGCGTGTACACGGCGAGCATGGGCGGCTGGGTATTTTTTACCGCTGGGGTGGGTTGATCGCAGGCGCTTATGATGCTGAGGCAAAACACAATAAGAGCGCCGCAGTGCGACAGGGAAATCTTGGGCATTAGGTTGGTTACCGATAAGCCGATGTTCAATGGGTGTGTATATCCGAAGCGATAAACGGATGGGATTATGCCGCAGAGGTTCCCTAATTGCCTGCGGCGGCAGCCTGTTATGGCAACTGGCTGATTAAATAAAATAGTAACTATTTGGGTAACTATTCAGCGCCACTTTGTGGTAGCTGGAGATGATTCTCGCGCCGAATAGAAATCAGCAGGCGAATGCGTGAGTGTTGTGAGCCCTAAGTTACTCCTCGGCAGTTATGAATACAGGTTATTGTAGACACGCCGTGAATATATCCGTGTATGCTCGTCAAAAAGGTCCTTCTTTTTACGGTCTAAAATAACCTGAATTCATCCCAGCTGCACCGCGAATTGATTCTTCCGCTTGGCTAAATCCGCCTGAATGTGTCGCCCGTGCGGAAGGGGGTAATAAGGTGTGCCGAAATAGTTACGATAAATATAAGCATGGCCAAGCGTTTCTAAGTCCGTGAGGGCGCCAGGGGTTAATAGGTGAATCACGCGGGGCTTAAACTAAACAGGGGCCTTTAAAAGGTGTCTATTTAACCCATAAAAAAGCGCCTGCAGGCGCTTTTAAACGGTGCCGGGTATAAGCGCCGCAATATTAAAAGGCCTGCGCTAATACCTGCATTTGGCCGTCTGAATACACCTGCAATACTAGCTGAATATCGTTATTTGCGGTTTTTGCCGCCTGGCCGTCAATGAGCAGAGCGGTTTTGATGGGGTATACGCCCTGCGGCAAGCCTTCGGGTAATTGAAAGGAAAATTCATTTTTATACCGGCCGCCGCGTTTGGTTTGCGCGTTGACCTGTTTGGTCATGTTTTTTAATTCTTTGGTGTTGTCCTCGTTATCAAAGATGCTGATGCGCTCTTCAATTAGGGCTTCTTTTTGTTGGGAGCCGGGCACTACTTCAATATCCGACTGAATTTTTACTTTTTTACCCGGCTCCACCACTTTGCCGGGCAAGGTTTGTGTGGTGTAAATAGAGGCAACCGGTTTGGGTGGCAGGGTTTTGTATTTTTCTTTGTATTCGGCGATGACTTTACTTTCATCGGACACTTTCTGAGTTTGGTATTCCACCACCATATCGGCAATGATTTTTGCCGCTACCGCCACCGCAGCCACTTTGGCCGCAGCTTTTAAATGTTCTTTGTTTTTGCAGCCCTGGTCGGATGGATCGCATTTGTGGCTTTTGTCGATGGAGTTTTTAATATCGTTTAGGCCGAGCCCTGCGTGGGCGGAGACGGCGGTGAGGGAGGCGAGGGCAAGAGCGAGGCTGAGCTTTTTCATAGAGTGGTTCCTTTAGTTGGTTTAAAAATAAGTTGGTTTAAAAATAAGTTGGTTTAAAAATAAGTTGGTTTAAAAAATTTTTATTGAATGGAAAATCCGGCTTTTATTTTGCGCTGAGTTTCGACCGCGCGGTTGCGAATGCTGGTGGCTTGTGAATTGCCGGGAATAACCGCTAAAGCTGCCTCACTTTTGGCAATGGCGCAGGTGTAATTTTTTTTATCCAGGCAACTTTGCGCTTCGGCCAGTAAGTTATCAACCGTATTTTGTGAGGCCGCATTCTGTTTTTGCGCCGCCTGGGCCTGTTGTTTTAATTCGATGGCCGAGGGGTTGGTTTTATCAATCGCCAGGGCCGCATTGGCTTGGGTAATAGCGCAGGAAAAATTATTTTGCGCCAAACAGGTCCGCCCAGCACTGAGCAAGCTGGCGGCTTTTTGCGCGGTGGCTTGCACCACTTGCAGAGACTGGTTTTTCGCGGCGATAACCTTGGTGGCCAGGGCCACGGCATCCGGGTGCTGCCGGTTGATGGAGCTGACCTGTTCGTTAAGCACCTCGGCGCAGCCTAAATCATTCTTGGCTAAACAGGCTTCAGCCTGGCTGATGAGGCCTGCAATTTCCGCGCTTTTAATTAGGGCATCGGCTTTGGCTAAGAGGGCCTGGGCCTCAGTATTTTTGGGCTCTTGGTCGAGAATTTCCCGCGCTTTAACCTGAGTACAGGCGTAGTTTTTCTCCGTTAAACAATTTTGTGCTTCGCTCGTTAAATGGCTGATGCGGGTGGCCTGTTGTTGTTTCTGCAGGCCCAGCTGGGCGTTTTTCATCAGCGTAGCGGCGCTGGTGTTTTTGCTGTCCAGGCTCACCACCACCATGGCCTGCTCCACGGCGCAGGCAAAGCGGCTCTCGGCAAAACAGGTTTGCGCCTCGGCCAGCTTCTCTTCAATGGTGGTTTTTATTTTGGCCTTGGCCTGGTACTGCTGGTAGCCAAACCAACCGGCGCCGATTAACGACAGCGCCGCTGCCGCCGCTGCGATTTTGACCAGTGTGGCGGTGCGGTTGGGGATAAATTCGGCGATAAACTGCGCCACCGTCGGGGTGCGCTGGGCCTGTTGCAGGGCCAGGGCGTGGCTGAGGGCGCGCCACTGGCGGTTGCTCAGGGTTTCAATGCGCTTAGGTTTAAGGCCTTTTTCAAGGGCCTGCAGGGCGGAGCGGCGCTCATAGGGGTGAAGGCCCGCCAGCATTTCATAGGCCACGCAGGCCAGGGCATACACATCATCGCTAAAACTCGGCGCTTCGCCGCGCAGCATTTCTAAAGTGGCATAAGCCGGGGTGAGGGCGCCGAGGCTGCCGGCATCGAAGCTGTGTTTTTGCGCTTCCACCGAGGCGGCCCGGGCGATACCAAAGTCCAATACCTTGGCGCGGCCATCGGCGGCCACAAATACGTTGCCCGGTTTAAAATCCGAGTGAATAAGATTGCGCTGGTGGGCGTAGCCAAGGGCGGCGGCCATGTCCTGAATCAGTTTAAATGCCCGCTCCTTACCCAGGCCCCGGCCCGCATGGGCCTTGATAAGCTTATCCAGGGGCTCGCCTTCCAGCAGCTCCATGGTCATAAAGAGGATGTCGCCATCCCGGTCGAAGTCGTGCACCGTGACTATGTTGGGGTGGGCGAGGGTGTGGGATTTAGCCGCCTCCTGCTGGAGGGTCACAAAGGCATCCGGGTGATGCTTAAAATCCTGGTTTAACACCTTGGTGGCGATATAGGGATTGGGGTCTTCCGCCTCTACTTTGCGCAAGTCGCGGGTTTTATACACCGTACCCATGCCGCCGCTACCGAGCACATCCTCCAGCACGAAGCGTTTTTTTAACAGTGTGCCATTGCTGGCCAGGGTGCTTTGGGCCAGGGCGCGGGCCTTGGCAAAACCGGAGGAATCGTTGCCGGTGACTTGGTATTCGGTGTAATCGCCACTGCTGTGGGAAGGGCTAGGTGTGCTAGCAAGAGCGGGGCTGGGCGGAACTTCGCTGATGGGGCGGGCGGCACCTACCCCGGCGGTGTTGACCTGCGCAATACGGGTTTTGTCATCGCGGGGCTCGCTGGGGGCAAGCCGGGTTCGGTCATCATCAGTCACTACGGACTCCTTTGCCAAGCGGTCAATGAGTCGGGAGTTTAGCACGCCAAAGGAAAGTTCCGCGTGCGCAAAAACACACGCGGCTGTAGGCAAAAAGCCATAAGGAGCCAACAATTCTTATACCTGCTTCCGCGTGGCGATGATTACTGAGGGCTGATCTGTAGGGGCAACCCTTGTGGTTGCCCAGCTGAAAGCTCACATGAGCATGACGAATAAACGGAACATGGCACCCACGAGGGGCGCCCCTACGGCTGAGAAAATCCTAAACGAACAGCATTCCCTGGTGTGAAGCGTGCCTTAGCCAATTGCTACAGCTAAGGCCAAATGCTACCGCTGAGACTAGTTGCTACAGCTGATGCTGGCCGTTTTAGCAATACCCGGTTCATAGCGCAGATTGCTGATCTCCACCGCTAAAGCGCGTTTAGATTGCAGGGCAAAGGGGCCGTCTACCTTGGCAAAATCCGCAAAGGTTTTGGCAAAACAGGCCAGGTCGATGCTGAGGGTTTGGGTTTTGCCCTGGGGCCAGGTGGCCAGCAGTTTACTGATATCCACCGTGCCGGAGGTTAGGGGGCTGGTCCACACCTTGGCATCAATACCACCGGGGCCTTCGGTCACAGGGGCGAGCAGTTTTACATCCACCGCTAGAGCGCCTTGGTTAGCAAGCGCCCCTAACAGGTCGTGGCGGGGGGTAGTTTTATTGCGCAGTAGAACCCGCGCTTCACCCTTGCCATCCCAGCTGGCCGTCACGCCAGCGCTGATGGGTTTTACCATCAAGGGCCCCAGGGTAATGCCCTGATTGACCCAGTCGCCCGCGAAGCTGGGTAGTTCCGCCCGCCATTCCCAGCCGTCTTTGCTCTTAAACTCCACCCGTTTGGCACTCGGCAATGTGTTCTTCAAGCGGCAGCCATAGGTGTAGTCACTGGTGGATTCGCTCAGGGATTGCCAGGGGGTTAGATTGCTGCTGTAGCGCAGGCCATAGTCAAAGGGGAAGAGGGGTTTGTAGTCGGCGTCGGTTTTATTCAACGGCGTTTGGCAGGGGGTTGCAGGCCAGCTGAAACTCAACCGGCCGGTGAAATCCGCATTGGGTGTGCCATCAACTTTCGCCACCAACACATCAGCAACCCCTGCGCCCTCGGTGCCCGGCTGCCAGGCGGCCACAAAGGCGTCCGCCAGGTTCAGCTCTTTGTTCACCCAGAGGGGGCGGCCGCTCAAGAGCACGGCCACCACGGGAATACCCTGGGCCTTAAGCGCCTGCATGGTTTTAAGCCCGACTTTGGTTTTTCTCTCCACTTCCAGGGTGGCGAGGTTCTGAATATCGCCCTGAACCTCCGCATAGGCGTTTTCGCCAAACACCACAATGGCTACATCCGGCTTGGTAGTGAAACTGCCCGGCTCGCTGTATTC
>DAOQGS010000161.1:0-7332 GCA_035338675.1 Cellvibrionaceae bacterium | reverse complement strand
ATAAAAGAAAAAGCTGCGGAGAAAAAGGCGGAATTAAAAGAAAAGTTAGATGCAACTCTGGATAAAGAGCAGGTGAAAAAGTTAGAGGGAAAATTAAAAGGCTTGTTTAAAAAAGAGCAGTGATGAGGGAGTATGCCTGGGCGGCGAGCAGTTGCAAACCTGCTTGCCGTCCAGGCCTAGGGATTTAGAGATAGGCCTCAATACTCGGGCACGAACACACCAGATTGCGATCCCCATAGACGTTATCAATGCGGTTCACACTCGGCCATACCTTGTGGTGGTGCAAATAAGGCAGTGGGCGGGTGGCGCAGTCGCGGCTGTAAGGGCGATCCCAGGCAGCATCTAATACGTCGTCCAAGCTATGGGGGGCGTTCACCAGTGGGTTGTTATCCTTTGGCCAAGTGCCATCAATAACCTGCTGGATTTCCCGGTGGATAGACAACATGGCGTCGCAGAAGCGATCCAGCTCGGCTTTGGATTCGCTCTCGGTGGGTTCCACCATAAGGGTGCCTGCCACGGGGAAGCTCATGGTGGGGGCGTGGAAGCCGTAGTCCATTAAACGCTTGGCAATGTCCTCTTCACTGATGCCGCTGGCGGCCTTAAGGGGGCGCAGATCCAGCAGGCATTCGTGGGCCACAAAGCCGTTGCGGCCGGTGTAGAGGATTGGGTAGTGGTCTTTTAGCCGGTGGGCAATGTAGTTAGCGTTTAGGATCGCCATTTGGGTGGCTTGCTTAACGCCCTCGGCGCCCATCATGCGGATGTACATCCAGCTAATCGGCAGAATGCTTGCTGAACCCCAGGGGGCGGCGGAGATGGTGCCGTTGCTGGCACTGGTGCCTTCGATGGTTTGCAATGGGTGGCTGGCCAGGTAAGGTGCCAGGTGTGCTTTCACGCCGATGGGGCCCATGCCGGGGCCGCCGCCGCCGTGGGGAATACAAAAGGTTTTATGCAGATTCAGGTGGGATACGTCGCCGCCGAATTCACCGGGGGCGGCCAGGCCCACCAGGGCGTTCATATTGGCTCCGTCGATATACACCTGGGCGCCGATGGAGTGAATTAGCTGGCAGATATCGCGGATATTCTCTTCGAACACACCGTGGGTGGAGGGATAGGTGATCATCAGGGCGGCGATCTGATCGCCATAGAGTTCAACCTTCGCCCGCAGATCCGCCAGATCCACATTGCCAGCGTCATCACAGGCGGTCACCACCACCTGCATGGCCACCATCTGGGCTGACGCGGGGTTGGTGCCGTGGGCGGAGGCAGGGATCAAACAAATGCGCCGCTGGGTTTCTCCTTTGGCCTCGAAGTATTTTTTAATCGCTACCAGGCCTGCGTATTCACCCTGGGAGCCTGCGTTGGGTTGCAGGCTGATAGCGTCGTAGCCGGTGCAAGCCTGCAGCATGGTTTGCAGCTGGCTAAATAAAGTGGCGTAGCCCTGAGCCTGCTCCATGGGGGCGAAGGGGTGCAGGTTGGCAAATTCCGGCCAGGTCACCGGGATCATCTCGGCGGTGGCGTTGAGCTTCATGGTGCAGGAGCCTAGGGGGATCATGGCCTGGTTAAGGGCGATGTCTTTTGACTCCAAGCGCTTTAAGTAGCGCAGCATCTCGGTTTCGCTGTGGTAGCGGTTAAACACCGGATGGGTGAGGAAGCTGCTGCTGCGGGCGAGGCTTGTGCCCAGGGCATCTTGGCTTGCGGCCTGTTGTACAAGCTTCTCGATATCACAGGGGGCGTCAAACAGGGCTAACAAGTCTTTAAGGTCGGCCTCTTCCGTGGTTTCGTTCAGGCTAATGCCCAGGGCATCCTGCAGATTGCGCAGGTTAATGCCCTGGGCCTGGGCTTTTTCAAGCAGCGCTTGGGTGCGCGGGCCGGTTTCCACCACCAGGGTATCGAAGAACTGGCTGTGGCGCAGGCGCAGCCCTGCCTGGCTTAAGCCTGCGGCGAGCATTTTGGTGAGCAGATGGGTGCGGCCTGCGATGCGCTTAAGGCCTTCAGGCCCGTGGTAAATGGCGTAGAACACACTCATCAGAGCCAACAACACCTGAGAGGTACAGATATTAGAGTTGGCCTTTTCCCGGCGGATGTGTTGCTCGCGGGTTTGCATGGCCATGCGCAGGGCCTGTTTGCCGCGCTTGTCGATGGACACCCCAATGATGCGGCCGGGGGCGGAGCGTTTGTACTCGTCGCGAAAGGCAAAAAAGCCCGCGTGGGGGCCGCCAAAACCCATGGGGATACCAAAGCGCTGGTTGCTGCCGACGACTATATCCGCGCCCATGGCGCCGGGGGCTTCCAGCATCACCAGGCTTAGCAGGTCCGTCGCTACTATGGCCAGGGCCTGGTGGTTGTGAATGGTTGCAATCGGCGCGCGCAGGTCCACCAGGGCGCCGCTGGAGCCGGGGTATTGCAAGAGGGCGCCAAAATAGTCCCCAGCCTCGAGGCTATCGAGGCTGCCTTGAATAATCTCAAACCCGAAGTGCTCGGCACGGGTTGCCACCACTGCCAGAGTCTGTGGGTGTACATCGGCGTGCACAAAAAAGCGGTTGGAGGTATTGCCCTTGGCCACCCGTTTGGCCATAGCCATGGCCTCGGCGGCGGCTGTGCCCTCATCAAGCATGGAGGCGTTGGCCATCTCCATGCCAGTTAAATCCATGATCATTTGTTGAAAATTTAACAGGCCCTCCAAGCGGCCCTGGGCAATTTCCGGTTGATAGGGGGTATAGGCGGTGTACCAGCCGGGGTTTTCCAACACATTGCGCAGTATCACCAGGGGTGTAAAGGTGGGGTGATAACCCAGGCCAAGGTAACTTTTAAACACTCGGTTGCCTGCCGCTATGGCTTTAAGCTCGCTTAAGGCTTGGTTCTCGGAGCAGGGGCCGGCTAAGCGGGCGGTGGTTTCACTGCGAATAGCTGCCGGCAGGGTTTTTTCCATCAGGCCCTCAATGGAGGCAAGGCCTAAGGCGGCCAACATGGCTTGTGTTTCGCTGGGGCTTGGGCCAATGTGGCGGGCGATAAATTCGTCGGAATAGCTTAAAGACGCCAGGTGAGCGGCGGGAGTGGCCATAGGGGAACCTTCAGATTAAAAGCGGGTGGTCTAGAGTTAAGCGGCGGGTGCCCGCGCCTGTGGGGCCGGTGCAAACAAGGGCGCCATGGTACCAAGGCCACCCTAGCCCAGCAATGCAACTGAGCGTTCGGTCGCATTGTGTCCGCCAATTCAGCGGGCGAGTAGGGGTATATATCCATAAATCAATGCGAGGAAGTAAATGGCGGCGCAGATTATTGCAGGTGTGATGGTGGTGTTGGGTGCGCTCTTGGGCACCCGTATGGGATTGGGCGCTGTGGCCCGGCAAATCCTCGCCACCGCTCTGGCACTGGTGCTGGCAACGTACCTTGCACCCATTGTGGCCGCGGGTCTGCAGGCCTGGCTGCCTTATTGGTTGGTGTGGTTCTCCGCCAGCTTGCTGCTGTTTTTTCTTGTCGCCGTGGCGGCCCATCGGGCGATGATTTTATTTGGCCAGGCGATGAGTTTGCCGCGCTGGCTTTCACGGAGCGGCGGGGCATTGTTGATGGGGGCGGTAGGCGCCTTGGCGGCAGGCCTGGTGCTTTGGACCGTTCAGGTTGCAGCGAGCCTAAACCCTATTGCTGCGCAAACCCCGATTGGACGGCCTGAAGGCCTCTACGCCTGGGCGAGTAAGGAGGTGGAGCTTTTGACCCGTTGGAGCCTGCGCGCCAGCGGCTTAAGCGAACCCACTGCGGCAAGCCTGGGTATAGTTGCGGCGGAGCCTGGCTTTTATGGCTACCAGGTGGTAGGCATCGCCATAAGCCCTGAGCTGCGCGCTCTGTGGCAGGACCCTGCAGCTCAACCCCTGTTGCAACAAAAGGCAATCCAGCCGCTCACCCAATTACCCAGTGCCCAGCAGCTACTCAACCTGCCGATGGTGGCGCATCTGCAGCAGGTTTTGCCGGTGGATGCAGCCCAGGGGCAAGGGTTGATCATGGCGCAGCTGGCCAATCTGTGGGGGTTGCAACAAAAACTGCTGCAGGACCCCGAAATTAAAGCTCTGCTCGCCGACGGTACTTTGGTGGAGCGGCTCGCCCAGCAGGATCTCTTGGGTCTGTTTCTAAACCCCTATTGGCGCCCCTTAATAAATAGAATGCAGGTTTTGTTAAGTGCCGAGCCAAGTTCCCGCCCGACACCTGACGGCTTGAACGGCCCAATTCCAGCCCCCGAATCGGTGATTCCAGCCACCTAAGCCTACTTGGCGCCGATATTTTTTTATTGCTAGAGACTGCCCCATGACTGACAACCTCCCCGAAGCCCGCGGCCCCTGGACCTGCTTGACTCGCCAAGTAGCCTATGAAAATCCCTGGATTCGCGTACAACACGAAACGGTTACCACCCCCGCGGGCACCCCGGGCATCTATGGCCTGGTGCATTTTAAGGGGCGGGCGGTGGGGGTGGTGCCTATCGACCATGAGCACCACACCTACCTGGTAGGCCAAACCCGTTACACCCTCAATGCCTATTCCTGGGAGATTCCCGAGGGCGGCGCCCACCCCAACGAAACCCTAGAGGCCTGTGCCCTGCGGGAGCTGGAGGAAGAGGTGGGCCTGATAGCAAGTGAGCTGGTCAGCTTGGGAACGCTGCACCTTTCCAACTCAGTTACCGATGAAAGCGCCCATTATTATCTAGCCACCGGTCTCTCGCCGGGCCAGCAAAAATTGGATGCTACCGAGGATATTCAAGTGCGGCGCCTGCCGTTTAAAGAAGCATTGAAGATGGCTCTCGACGGGCAGATAACCGATGCCATCAGTGTTGCGGCCCTGCTGCGTTTGGCTTTGGAACGGCCGGAATTTCTCGCGCCACCCAAAGCCTAGCACTGAGGCCTGCGCGGATAACCTTTAAAAGCTGGGTGGTTTGCTTTGTCGAGCCACCACTTATGCCAGGGTTTTAGCCAATATCTGGCAGTGCTGTAAACGAGGTAAAAACCTAGGGCGAAAAAAAAGCCCTTAAAATAAGGGCTTTTTAGTGTTTAAAGCAGCTTGGTGCACTTCGCTGCTTTAAGAATTTGGCTCCGCCTGCTGGACTCGAACCAGCGACCCAATGATTAACAGTCATTTGCTCTACCGACTGAGCTAAGGCGGAATTAAATGGTGAAGCTCGGTTTACCGCGATCTGAACACCGCGTCGTTCTTTGAAGGCGCGCATGGTAGCGATTGCCCCATCCCCTGTCAACCCATTTTTCCATCTTAACTGGTTGATTTTGCTTGCTTAAAAGACAAAATCAGCCCGCACTTAAGGCGGTAAAAATTGGTAGGACCGAGCGGACTCGAACCGCTGACCCCCACCATGTCAAGGTGGTGCTCTAACCAACTGAGCTACGGTCCTGCAAAGAGGCGCGCATTCTAACGACTAAGCTATCCCTGGGCAACCGTATCCCTCAATTATTTGATCGCCGCCAGAGCCGCTGCACCCAAGGCCGAGTTGTAAATAATCTGGCTGGCTTTGGCGAGGATTTCCAAGGTGTCTTTTTTATCGGTTTCAAGTGGTACCACTATGGTATCGCCTGGCTGGATATTGCCTTTGCTAGCCCGCAGCCAGCCGGATTTGGGGGACACCACTGTGCCGTTGGCTTTCACAACATAAATGCGCGCGGTATCGGCATTCTTTTTGGTGCCGCCGGAATTGTTGATGTAATCGGAGGCGTCCAGTTTGGCGTTATAGAAGTGGGAGGTCGGGAACTGCACCTCGCCCACCACCGTAACCGAGGGCTTAAAGCGCGGGATGGTGAGTGTGTCGCCATCTTCCAGCTGGAAATCGTGGCCGGTGGGGGTTTTAAGAATGAGCGGCAAGTCGATTACCAAGCGGCCGCCAGCTTTTGATCCTTCCAGGCTCTTGAGAATCCGCTGGGCCTCGGCGGTATCTATATTCTTTTTGCCGGTTTGCTGAGTGGTAGAGGCCGCCGCCAATTCAGACTCAATGGTTTTTTTCATATCTTGGATACGCGCCTCCTCCAGCTCCCTTAACTCCTTGCGGGAGAATACAGCGCCCTCCGAGTGGGCGTGGGGAGTGAGGCCGCCCGCGCGGGTGAGCACATCCATCAGGGTTTCACCCGGCAAAATACTATAGGTACCGGGAAACATGACCTCGCCTTGGATGGTGACGGATTCTTTGTTCTTCCACAGGGGCACCTGTTTGATTTGCAGGGTGTCCGCAGGCTGCAGTTGCACGCGGGGATCGTTTAAATCCACCGCCACATGCATTACTACCCGCTCCATGTTTTGCGAAATATCGTAGCGGGTAATTTCCCCCTGGGTGCCCAAAGCGCTTTCGGTAAGGCCGCCGGATAATAAAATGAGGTCTTGGGCACTCATCTGCTCAGCCAGTGGGTACACACCGGGGAAGCGCACACTGCCGGAAATACCGACAGTTTTTTGCCGCTCTTGGAACTGGGCTTGAGTTTTTAAGCGCTCAATCATCTCCTCAAGCAGTTCGCTGCGATCATCCTCAAAGTTAAATATGTAGAGGGTGTCGTTGCTTTGCAGCAGCGGATCCTTAGCGCCGCCTCGGTTGGCCCAGGCCCCCTTGGGGGAAAATAGGAGGGTTTGAATCTGCCGAGTGCCGGGAATTTCCCGCTGGATCAAGGCAACATCTATGTCCGGGTTGGGTAGCAGGGCGTCCACGCTGGGGATGGCGTCGCTAAAGCGGGCGCCCCGCGTCCAGGCAAATTCTTCGGCCCGTTTGATATGGCCTTTTAGGGTGACCTTATCCTGCACTATATCCAACACGGAGGAGATTCTCAGCACATCGCCATCTTTAACCGGCTGGGCCTTGTCGCGGGCTTTGGTGAGGTCGAGGTTGATAAGGGTTTTTTCGCCGCGCTCGCCGATGCGCTCCAGGCGCGACTCCGGCAGGTAGGCATTGGTGCTAGCGCCACCGGCAAGGCCCAGGGCACCGGCTACATCGGCGGAATTTTGCAATTCATAGATAGCTGGCCGCGTTACTGCACCCATTACCGTGATGGTTTCACCCACCGGCGGCACAAATAACACATCCCCCGGCATTAGGCGGGCGTCCCCGGAGGTATCGCCGCGCAGCAGCAGATCGTAGAGGTCGAGGCTGGTGACTACCTTGCCCTGGCGCTTAAGCTGAATGTTGCGAAATGAACCGACTTTGTTGATGCCGCCACTGGCGAACAGGGCGTTGGTCATGGTGGAAAGTGCCCCCACGGTAAAGGAGCCAGGTTGCATCACTTCCCCCAGCACAAAGATGCGAATGCTGCGCAAAGCCCCCATGGTGACGGAGCTTTTCACGCCGATCATTTGTTTTTCTAC
>DAOQGS010000160.1:0-7334 GCA_035338675.1 Cellvibrionaceae bacterium | reverse complement strand
GCGGGTTTGGCGGCATCGCGGGCCAGTTCATTAACGGCTTGAATAACCGCTTGCATCTCTTGGTGGGCGAACAGAACAGCGCCCAACATGATGTCTTCGGGCAGTTCGTTGGCTTCAGATTCCACCATCAGCACGGCGTTTTGTGTGCCGGCGACCACCATGTCCAACTCGGAGCTGAGCAGTTGGCTGTTGGCAGGGTTGAGCAAATAACCGTCTTTTACGGTGTAACCGACGCGGGCGGCGCCGATGGGGCCGTTAAAGGGAATGCCGGAGATAGCGAGGGCTGCAGAGGTGCCAATCATGGCGGCGATATCGGGGTCTTGGTCTTTTTCAACAGACAATACAGTACAGACCACCTGTACTTCGTTTAAAAATCCTTCGGGGAAAAGCGGGCGGATAGGGCGGTCAATCAGGCGCGAGGTAAGGGTTTCTTTTTCACTGGGGCGGCCTTCACGCTTAAAAAATCCGCCGGGAATACGGCCTGCTGCGTAGGTCTTCTCTTGGTAATGAACAGATAGGGGGAAAAATCCTTGGCCGGGGCTGGCTTGTTTGGCGCCTACCACGGTACACAATACGCGGGTTTGAGCGATGCTGACGACAACGGCACCGGTCGCTTGGCGGGCGATGCGCCCAGTTTCTAGGGTTACGGTTTCTTTACCGTATTGAAATTGTTTTATTACAGGATTCACTTTTTTATCCTTCGATTCGATAAATACATCGGACTAAAAATAAAAGTGCCCGCTTAGGGCGGGCACTTTGGCTTAGCGGCGTAGACCCAGTTTTTGGATCAGCGACGAGTATCGTGTGCTGTCTTTGGACTTTAAGTAGTCCAGTAGATTACGGCGCTGGTTAACCATACGGATCAAGCCACGGCGAGAGTGGTGATCTTGTTTATGGCCTTCGAAGTGGGATTGCAGTTTGTTGATGTTGGCAGTTAAAAGAGCCACTTGTACTTCCGGAGATCCAGTATCGTTGGCGGCAGTTTGGTGTTCTTTCAAAATAGCGGCTTTTTCAGCGGCAGACAGTGCCATGGGTATTTCCTCATTTACGGTTAAGTTGAATATGCACCCCAGCAGCTTAAAGTGCTGCGGGGAAGTTCGGCCTAACCGCGCATATTGACAGTTAGGTCGCAGTGTTTAAGGCGTTGGATAATGTAACAGCTGCCCTAAACACTCTGGACGAGGCGTTTGGGGTTTATTAACCCGTCATCGCCAATTTCGCCAAGGCCTAAAAACCTACCGTCCGAGCGAAAGACGCGCACTCTATCACCTTGCTGCCCCAAGCGGTAGACCCGCAGATCCATCACACCCTGACCCTTTACAAAGTAGTAGGCGCTGTTGTCCTCAAGCGTCAATTTTGGCAGGGTCTCTATGGCCGCATCCAGTGCTAACAGGTGATGATCCAATACCTCAGGCCCCTGTTCGCCCCGTTCTGCGGCTAGGGTTTCAAGCAACACGGCCTGTGCAATGGTAAATGGCCCGGCCTGGGTGCGGTGCAGTTGCACCACATGGCCGCCCACACCCAATGCATCCCCCAGGTCTGCAGCGATGGAGCGAATATAAGTGCCCTTGCTGCAGTGAATATCCAGCACCGCCTGTGGCGCAGGCCCGGCGGTGAAATCCAATAAGTCGAGGCTGTAAATAGTCACCGGCCGGGGCGCACGCTCAATTTCCAACCCTTCCCGGGCCAGCTTATACAGGGGCTGACCCTGATGTTTTAGGGCGGATACCATGGGCGGCACCTGCAGAATCGGGCCGCGAAAAGCCGCCAAGGCGTTATTTAATTGTTCTAGGGTTATATGGCTGGCATCCACCCGGCTAATTTCCTCCCCTTCGCAGTCGCAGCTGGTGGTGCGCACGCCCAGTTGAATACGGGTTTGGTAGCGCTTATCGGCATCTAATAGGTGGGAGGAAAACTTGGTGGCCTCGCCAAAACACAGGGGTAAAACCCCGGTGGCGAGTGGGTCAAGACTGCCGGTATGGCCTGCTTTGTTGGCGAAGAACAGGTGTTTTGCCTGTTGCAATGCGCGGTTGGAGGTAATGCCGTGGGGTTTGTTGAGAATAAGCAGGCCGTCAACCACCCGGCCGTAATGTTTACTGCGGCCCAAGGTTTATTCCTCGTTGGAGCCGGTGTCGTGCTGGTGGGCTTTATCGGCGGCCACCGCTTTGTCAATGAGCTGACTGAGAGCTTGGCCCTTTATGGAGGCCTCGTCGTAATAAAAGAACAGGCGCGGGCTGATGCGCAGGGCCACGTCTTTACAGACGATGCCGCGCAGGAAGCTCGCCGCCTTGTTCAGTATCTCAACCGCCTGACGGCAGCGGGCAGCATCCTGCTCGCCCACCAGGGTGAAGTACACCTTGGCCATGGTGAGGTCTTTAGCCACCACCACAGCGTTGATGTTCACCATGCCTAAGCGCGGGTCGCGCACTTCGTTGGGAATTGCCTGGGCCAGGCTGCGCTGCACCGCGTCGGCGACGCGGTCGGCCCGTTTAAACTCTCGTGCCATAGGAATCGGCGGCTGCCCTTAGAGCGAGCGCGCCACCTCCTTCACTTCGTAGACTTCAATCTGGTCGCCTACTTTCACTTCGTAGTTCTTCACACCGATACCACATTCCATACCGTGGCGCACTTCGGCTACGTCGTCTTTAAAGCGGCGCAGGGATTCCAATTCGCCCTCGAAGATCACCACGTTGTCACGCAACACACGGATGCGTTTGTTGCGGTAGACCGTACCTTCCAACACCATACAGCCAGCCACCTGACCAAATTTGGGGGAGCGGAAGGTGTCGCGCACCTGGGCGATACCCAGAATTGTCTCCACGCGCTCGGGGTCGAGCATACCGGAGAGGGCGGCTTTTACCTCGTCGATCAGCTGGTAAATGATGCTGTAATAACGAATATCCACGCCTTCGCGTTCGGCCAGTTTGCGGGCGCTGCCGTCGGCACGCACGTTAAAGCCCACCACAATGGCGCGGGTAGTCATGGCCAGGTTGATGTCGTTTTCAGTAATACCGCCGACACCGTCGCCAACAATGCGCACTTCCACTTCGCTGTTGCCCAGTTCCAAGAGAGCGGCGTTAATGGCTTCTAAGGAGCCGCGCACGTCGGTTTTCACCACCACAGAAAGGGTTTTCTTCTCACCAGCGGCGATATTGGCAAACATGTTTTCCAATTTGGAAACCTGGGTGCGCGCCATGCGCTCTTCGCGCTCTTTCACGGCGCGGAACTCAGACACCTCACGGGCTTTGCGCTCATCGGAGACCACGGCGAATTCATCACCGGCGTTGGGGGCTACATCTAAGCCTAAAATTTCCACTGGCATAGAGGGGCCAGCGGCTTTGATTTGAGCACTGTGTTCGTCAACCATGGCACGCACGCGGCCAAAACTTTGACCGGCCAATACCATGTCGCCAGTCTTGAGCTCACCGTTTTGTACCAGCAGGGTGGCAACCACACCGCGGCCTTTATCCATGCGCGATTCAATCACCACTCCACGGCCCGGCACATTAATTTGCGCGTTCAGCTCCAACAATTCCGCTTGGATGGCCACAGCTTCTAACAATTGGTCAACGCCATCGCCGGTAAGAGCCGATACCTGCACAAATTGAGTATCGCCGCCCCAGTCATCGGGGATTACATCTTTAACCACCAACTCGTTTTTCACCCGGTCTGGATCAGCGCTGGGTTTATCACACTTGTTAATCGCCACTACCATAGGTACACCGGCGGCTTTGGCGTGTTTGATGGCTTCTTCGGTTTGTGGCATTACGCCGTCATCGGCGGCCACCACCAGAATCACCACGTCAGTACAGCGGGCGCCGCGGGCGCGCATGGCGGTAAAGGCGGCGTGGCCGGGGGTATCTAAAAAGGTGAGCTCACCGTGGCTGGTGGGCACGCGGTAGGCGCCAATATGCTGGGTAATACCGCCGGCTTCTCCGGCCGCCACCTTGGCCTTGCGGATGTAGTCCAGCAGGGAGGTTTTACCGTGGTCAACGTGGCCCATCACCGTGATGATGGGGGCCCGTGTGACGTATTCGCCGTCCTGTTCGTCGATGGTGCGCTGGAAGTTGTGCTCCACCGCATCGTGGCTGACCAATACGGCCTGGTGGCCAAAGTCGGCCACAACTATGTGGGCGGTGTCTTGGTCGACCACCTGGTTGAGGCTGGCCATAACACCCATTTTCATCAGATGTTTCACCACTTCGGTGCCTTTCACGCTCATGCGCGAGGCCAGTTCAGAGACGGTAATGCTTTCGGGGATTTCAACTTCGTGCACAATTTTACTCGTAGGCTTTTTAAAGCCATGTTTGTTGGCTAGCTTGCGGCCGCCTTTGCGATGGCCGCGCGGCCCGCCAAACTCATTGTCTTCATCTAAATAAGTCAGGACGGCGGAGCCTTTTTTGGGCGCTACTACGGCTGTTTTCTTAACGGCCTTGCCCGCTTTTTTGTTGTGGCGATTGCGGCTGTCTTCCTCTTCCTCAATCGGGATTTCAATAGTGCGCTCTTTTTTCTTGCTGAGCTTGTGTTTTTCTTCTTCGGCCTTGGCCGCTAACTC
The DNA here is from genome assembly GCA_035338675.1 of Cellvibrionaceae bacterium. GTDB lineage: Bacteria > Pseudomonadota > Gammaproteobacteria > Pseudomonadales > Cellvibrionaceae > CAMCXE01. Next base: position 2,779 of record DAOQGS010000160.1, on the reverse strand, counting down.
CTCGGCACTGAGCACTGGGGCAGCCGTGGGTTTTTTGGTGACGAGTTTTTTCGCTTCGTCTTTTTTGCGGCGCTCTTCGGCGGCCTTACGGGCCAGGGCGTCGGCTTCTTTTGTAGCGTTTTGGCGGGCCAAAATAGCGGCTTGGCGGCGATTCTCCGCATCGTCCACAAATACGCGCGGTTGCGCCGGGGCGGCTTCGGCTTCAGTGGCCTGGGGGGCTTCCTCGCTGACCTCTGGGGCTGCTATCTCGGCAACCGGTGCAGGCACCTCGGCCTCCACGGCTTCGAATGTGGCCTGTTCGTTATCAATTTCCAGCAGCTCTTCTGCGTCTTGCAGCAGGTCTTGGTCGCCACCGGCGTCGCCTTCTAAATCGGTACGTTTCACGTAGGTGCGTTTTTTGCGCACTTCTACATTGACGGTTTTGCGCGCACTGCCGGTGCCGGTTTTAATGGTGGTAGTGGTTTTGCGCTTGAGGGTAATTTTTCTCGGTGCTTCAGCGCTCTCGCCATGCTGGGTTTTTAAAAACGCCAGCAGCGTTTGCTTTTCTTCGTCCGATACCATATCCGTGGCTTTTTTGTGTGCTAAACCCGCTTGCCCCATTTGCGACAGTAGACGCTCCACGGATGCGCCTACGGATTTGGCTAGGTCGTTAACTGTTACGTCTGCCATTGTATTTCCTCAGCTCACCTATTTAGAGTCTGCAAACCAGGGGGCACGGGCGGCCATGATCAGGCTCGCCGCGCGTTTTTCAGTCATGCCTTCGATATCTAACAGATCGTCGACGGATTGTTCGGCTAGGTCTTCCATAGTGCGAATACCGATGCTGGCGAGGACAAACGCCAGGGGTCTATCCATGCCCTCCATGGTTAATAAGTCTTCGGCTGGGTCGGTGTTCTCCAGCTCTTCTTCGCTTGCCAGGGCTTGGGTTAACAGCGCGTCTTTGGCGCGGGCCCGCAGTTCCTGGGCGATTTCTTCGTCAAAACCTTCGATGGCCAAAAATTCTTCCAGAGGTACATAGGCGATTTCTTCTAAGGTGGTGAAGCCTTCTTCCACCAACACTTCAGCCACGTCCTCTTCAATATCCAAGGCGGCCATAAAGGTTTCTTTTACGCTGCCGGTTTCGGCGGCTTGTTTCTCCTGCCACTTAGCCATGCTCATGACGTTGATTTCCCAGCCGGTCAGTTCAGAGGCCAGGCGCACGTTTTGACCGCCGCGGCCAATGGCTTGGGCGAGGCCGTCATCGGCCACCGCAACATCCATAGCGCCGGTGTCTTCGTCGATCACGATGGAGTCGATTTCCGCCGGAGCCATTGCGTTAATAACGTACTGAGCAGGGTTGTCGTGCCACAAAACTATATCGATGCGCTCACCGGCCAGTTCATTGGATACCGCTTGTACCCGCGAGCCGCGCATACCCACGCAGGCGCCGACTGGGTCGATGCGGCCATCGTTGGTGGACACCGCGATTTTGGCGCGGGAGCCTGGGTCGCGGGCGGCGCCGCGCAGGGTGATAATTTCTTCGGCAATTTCCGGCACTTCAATGCGGAATAATTCCAGCAACATCTGCGGGCAGGAGCGGCTTAAAAACAGTTGTGGGCCGCGAGCATCGGGGCGCACTTCTAACAGTACCGCGCGGATGCGATCGTTCATGCGGAATATTTCCCGCCCTACCAGTTGATCGCGGGGCAGCAGGCCTTCGGCGTTATTGCCCAGGTCCACAATAATATTGTCGCGGGTAACTTTTTTGACCATGCCGGACACCAGCTCGCCAACTTTGCCGCGGTATTCATCAACAATCTGCGCCCGCTCTGCTTCCCGCACTTTTTGCACTATCACTTGTTTCGCGGTTTGCGCGGCGATACGGCCGAACTCGACGTTTTCGATGATTTCAGAATACACGTCGCCGGGCTTTAAATTGGGGTCTTTCTCGTGGGCTTCTTGCAGAGTAAATTCGGTGCCGAGGGCCGCCAGAGTGTCATCGCCGACAACCTTCCAGCTGCGCTCAGTCACATAGCCGCCGGTGCGCCGGTCGATGGTGACGGTAATCGTGGAGTCTTCGTCAAAGCGTTTTTTAGCGGCCGTGGCCAGGGCCAGCTCAATGGCTTCAAAGATAATATTGCGGTCAACGCCTTTCTCGTTTGAGACCGCATCGGCTACCAACAGAATTTCTTTTTTAGCGACCGGCACAATTTCTTTTTTCATGAAATTCTCTCTTTATTATTTCCTAGAATCGGGGGGCAACATTCGCTTTATCAATTAACTCAAAGGGTAATAAATATTCCTCATCGTCCACCTGCAGCACAATTTCATCGCCCTCTACGCCTTTTAACAGGCCGCTGAATTTGCGCCGGCCTTCAAACGCCACGCGTAATTTAACAATTAAATTTTCACCCACGCACTGCTCGTATTGACTCAATTTATACAGTGGGCGGTCCATGCCGGGGGATGAAACTTCCAGGGTGTATTCGCTGGAGATAGGGTCCTCGACATCCAACACCGCGCTGGCTTGGCGGCTGACCTGTTCGCAGTCTTCAACGCCGATACCGTCGGGTTTATCGATGTAAATGCGCAGTACCGAGCGGCGGCCCTGGGCGAAAAATTCGATGCCCCAGAGTTGACAGCCGAGCGCCTCAACAACGGGTTCTAACAGAGCTTCTAAACGCTCTTGTAACGATGCCATAACGTACTCACAAACAAAAAATGGGCTCAAGGCCCATTTAAAAAAACCGCAGGTGCCGCACCTTTGGTTTGCCTTTGCAAAGGCCAGATAACAAAAAAC
>DAOQGS010000159.1:0-7358 GCA_035338675.1 Cellvibrionaceae bacterium | reverse complement strand
GGCTGGGGTGGGGTTGGCGGATAAGCGAAAACAACCGTAAAAACAGCACTAATTCCTTACCTTAATGAAATTGCCTTACCTTAATGAAATTGCCTTACCATGAAGTGCGGTGCAGCGGCAACAAATGCACCTAATTGCGGGCCGCCCAATAGAGGAATCTTTTTGACGGCCTGCACGGATGTATTTACGGCATGTCTGCAATAACCTGCATTTATTGCTGCAGGTGAGCTTTGCCGGGGCGATACGCAACAGGTGCCAAATATGCATTCCCACGCAGAGCGTGGGAACGAGATACAGCGAGCTAAAGAGGTAATTTGCCACTATTCTTTACTGCGCTGGGCGGCAATAATTTCTGTCAGCGCAGCAGCCATAATTAAACTGCCGCCAATCCACTCATAACCCTGCAGCGTCTGTTCGGTAAAAGCCACCTGGGTGACCACAGCAGTAATTAATTCCATGATTAAAATAATCGCCGAGCGACCGGCAGGCATTTGGGTGATTGCCCAGAGTGAGCCCCAATTGGCGAGGAGCAACCAGGTAGTGGCGTACAGCAGCACCCAGCCTAAAGGAAATTGCGCCTGCGCCCACGACTGCGCAGGGGTTAATAAAAGGTGCGCAAGCAGGCTTGAGCCTAAAAACAAGGCAAATAGTTTAGGCGGCAGGCGCACCTGCTCCACGCCGCGAAACACTAAATTGCTGGCGGCAAAAAAAATCCCTGAACCAATCGCAATAAAATCCAAATAATTAATCGGCCTTGCCAAAATATTCGGCCCGCCAAGAATAATAAAAGCACCGGCCAGCGCCATTGCCACACCCACCCAGCGCCACCAGGCGGTGGGCTCTTTTAAAATAAAACGCCCACCCAAAACACCCCACACGGGCAATAAATAAAACAGCACCATCACCCGCACTACATCACCATAAATAATGGCGTAGGAAAAACTCACATTGGCAGCGCCGCCCAACAACACAATGGCCAGCAGCCAATGCCAGTGGCCGCGGATACTGCTGCGCGCCCGCCACACCCAGGGCAGCGCCATAATCGCCAGCACTCCATAAGCGCAGGCAATTAGCGCCAAACCATCAGCGCCGCGCCCGTGTAGGGCTTTTAATGGCAGCCAAGAGGCACCCCACAACACAGAAGTGCAAAGCAAAACAAATACGGGAATTAACCTAAGCATGATGTACGACCAGACTAAATGTGCAGGTGGCGCGAGGCGATAACCTGGGCGCTATTTTTTGGACGGTTTTTTCGCAGGTTGAACGGGGCAGGCCTGATCGGCAAAAAAGCGCACTATATTATCCTTCTCCCACATAGCATCTTGATAGCCCAGTTCAATTAATTCATGGCAATATTCATTAGAAAATAATAAATAACTGGCCGCCGAGGCGCCGCCGCTACTGGCCGTGGAGCCGGTGGCGCGCATAAAAAAGCGCATAGAGGGCGGCAGATCCCGCACATGGCGGCCGGCAATTTTATCCAGGGGTTTGGACGGGGAAATCACTAAAGTCTCAACCGGGCGCAAATAATTGGGCGCGGCATTTAATATATCCGGCGGCAATAGGCGCACTAAATGATTGACTCGCTCTAAATGCTCCAAATCGCCTTCCAGCGCATCAATAAAGGCGCTATTGAGCATCTGGCCGACAATATTACCCATCGAAGGCGAGGAGCGGCCGCCGCTATTTTTGCGTACAAAATTCTCCGGGTTGCGATTGCCGCTGACACCGATCACCACAATCCGATCGGCCCCTAAATGCAGGGCCGGGCTAATAGGCGCCATCTGCCGCATAGCGCCATCGCCAAAATATTCCCGCTCTAAAAAAACCGCCGGAAATACCGTGGGAATAGCTGATGAGGCAAGCAAATGCTCCACCGTTAAACTGGCAATTTGCCCAACCCGACGCGCCCTGCGCCAACCTTGCAAATGCGGGGCGCCCTGAAAAAACGTCACCGAATCGCCGGAGTGATAACCTAAGGCCGTCACCGAAACGGCTTCTAATTCACCGCGTTTAATGCGCACATTGAGGTTGTCAAATTGCACCAGTTTGCCGAGCAATTCCCGCAGCGGGCTGTTATCCAATAAGGCCAAGGGTTTATTGACGCCCTTGCCGCGATTAAATAAAGACGCCCCCACTCGAGCGAGGCCAAATATTAAATCCTGCCAGTTGCAGTGATACACCTGTTGAATATGTAATTTGCGCCAAATAGCCGCCAAATCCTGGGCGGCCTGATTAAACTCACCTAAATAAGCGGCTAAATACAACGCATTTATGGCGCCTGCAGAAGTGCCGCAAATAATGGGAAAAGGATTTTGCAAATGGGGCAAAAGGGTGGCAAAGGCCTGCAATACACCCACTTGATAGGCGGCGCGGGCGCCACCGCCGGATAAAATGAGCGCATTAACCGGCATAATTACTACCTAGGCACCAGCAATGAATACACATCATTTCAGACACGCCGTGAATACATCCCTGTAGGCTCGTCAAAAAGGTTCCTCTTTTTGACGGTCTGAAATGATGTGTATTCATGGCTTCCGCACAGCCATTAACCCGCACGCCAAAAGCCCCGCCAACGGAAAATACAGCGCCGATGGTTGCGCCCATGTCTACCTCGAAGCCAATTGCCATTAAACAACAACCTGTTTGTTTAAGCGGCGGATTTAATCTCGCTGCGCAGTTCCCGGCGCAATATTTTGCCCACATTGGACTTGGGCAGTGTTTGCCTGAATTCAATATATTTGGGAATTTTGTAGCCGGTTAAAAACTGCTTACAGTGTTTGCGTATTTCTTCTTCTGAACAGGGCTCTTTCATCACCAAATAAGCCTTTACGGCCTCACCGGATTTATCATCGGGCACACCGATAACCGCTGCCTCTAATACACCTGGGTAACTGCTGAGCACATCTTCTAATTCATTGGGATACACATTAAAGCCGGAGACCAAAATCATATCTTTTTTGCGATCGACAATTTTAATATGCCCATCGGGCTGAATTTCCGCGATATCGCCAGTTTTTAACCAGCCGCCCGGCAACATGACTTTGGCGGTTTCCTCCGGCTGTTGCCAATAGCCCAACATCACCTGCGGGCCTTTTACACACAGCTCACCCTCGTGCCCCGGCGGCACCTCATTGCCGTCGCTATCCACTAATTTAACTTGGGTTTCAATTAAGGGCGGGCCAACGGTGGTTAATTGATTGCTGGCGGGTACATTAGCGCTCACCACCGGCGAGGTTTCGGTAAGGCCATAGCCTGCACATATTTCACAGCCGGTAATATTTTTCCAGGCGATGGCGGCATCGTGGGTCAGCGCCATACCGCCGGAGGTGGTGGCGTGTAAACGGGAAAAATCCAAGCGCTGGAATTGCTCATTGAGGCTTAAGGCTTTAAATAAGGTATTTAACGCGATGACCACTGTGGGCGGTGTATGGGCAAAGGCTTTAACCACGGCGGGAATATCCCTCGGATTGGGAATTAATACATTGTGTGCGCCGATTGAAAAGCCGCCAAACACATGCAAACAAAACGCATAGATATGGTACAGCGGCAAAATAGTGGCAAATACTTCACAGGCCGCCGCCGATAAATGCGGATTGCGCTCCAGCACCTGCCAGCTGTTAGAGCAGACATTAAAATGGCTCAACATAGCGCCTTTGGCGCGGCCTGTGGTACCGCCGGTATATTGCAAACATAAAATATCCTCAGGCGTTCGCTGCACGGGTGTCAATTCACCCTGTAAACCCAAGCTGAGCGCCTGATTAAAATTAACCTGCTGGGCAAAATGCACGGCGGGCACTAATTTTTTTACGTGCCGCACAATAAAATTAATGAGTGGCCGTTTGGGCCAGGGCATTAAATCGGCAAATTCGGTAACAATTACGGTATGCACGGGTGTATTGGGCACCACCTGGGCAGCCGCAGCCGCCACGTTTGCCAACACCACCAGCACCTTAGCGCCGGAATCCACCAATTGATGCTCCAATTCATGGGGGGTATAGAGCGGGTTAATATTCACAATCACCAAACCTGCGCGAATGGCGCCGTACACGGCCACAGGGTATTGGGTGATATTGGGTAATTGCAGGGCAATAACATCGCCGGGCACTAGGCCCAAATGACGCTGTAAATAAACGGCAAATTGCCGCGCGAGGCGATCTATATCCCTATAGGTGTGGCGCTGGCCCGCACAGGTAAAAGCCGGGCGCTCGGCATAGGTGGCAAACACATCCTCCACCATTTCATTAGCCGTGTTATAGCGTTTAAGGGGACTGGGCGAGCGTTCTGACACTTGGGACATAATTACGCGGCACTTAAACAGGAATGAAGGCAGTATGCTAACTGCAGTTTAGTCCCTTGCCCAAGTAATTCCCACTTGCCGCCTGCGAATTCATCGCCAAACCCCCGCCGGGCAGGCCAGGGCCGCAGGCTAAACCGGCTGCTGCGCCTGCTCGGCCTTGGCTTCCAGAGCGTGGACATGGGTGTGCTGCCAGCGCTCAGTGCGCCAGCGGCGCCAATAAAAATAAGAGCGGCAGCCCTCATCTAACACCGCAGACAACAAAATTCCAAAAATACCCCAGCCCAAAATAAACGCCATAAAGTAGGCGGCAGGCACCGCCACCAGCCAGGTAAATAAAGGGCCGACAATAGAAATTAATAAACCATCCCCGGTGGCGCGCAACACACCACCCACCATTACATTAATCGCCCGTGGCGGCTCTGAAATAGCCGCCAATAAAAAAAACCAAAAGGACGCGCCGACAATCCACGGGTCGCTGGTGTACAACGACATAATCGGGTGATTAAGGGCCAGCAAAATCAACACTACAATACCTGAACCCCACAGCGCCGCTTTTAGGCTTTGGCGCATTTGAGTAATCGCCTTGGTATAATTGCCCGCCCCCACATGCTGGCAAATTAATACTTCGGTGGCGAGTGTTAGCGCGAGGGTAATCACCAAACCAATTAAAAAAGTATTAAATGTATAAACTTTTGCCGCCAGCGCAGCGGTGCCTAAGCTGGCCGCAAAGCCATTTAAAACCATCATATTTAAATCAAACGACAGCGGCTCCAGCATACTCGGCAGGGCAATGCGCAGGGTATGGCGGGAGGCGGGTTTAAATTCAGTGATGATGACCTGCCGCGGCAGCCGCAACGAAATGCGGCTAAAGACAAAATACGCACTGACGCAAACGCCGATTGTTGAAGCGATAACATTGGCCCAGGCCACACCAGGCAGGCCCATAGGCTCATAGCCAAAACCGCCATACACGGCAAACGCGGTGCCGATTAAATTGCATATAAAAAACACAATATTGGCCACCATATTCCACTGCGGCAGGCCAAATATATTCAAAATACTTTGAAACACTAATTTAAATGACCAAATCACCATCAGCAGACAAATAATCTGCATATATTGAATGCCGTAGGCGCGTGTGGGGCCATCCAGTTTCATCAGGCTGCACACCCAGGGGGAGACGGCATATAAAAGAACCGCCAACAGGGCGCCAACTATTAAAATCCAGCTGGTGTAGGTGGCAATAGTGGCGATAGCCTTATCCCGATTGCCCGCCCCTAACCGCTGGCTGGCAATACTAGAACCTGAAAATATCGTCACCCACAAAATATTGACGCCAAAAAATAAAACCGGTGTTAAGGCGCCCACTGCTGCCGCAGCTGAATCACTCACGCGGCTGAGAAAAAAAGTATCCAATAAAGGCACGCTCAGCTGCAGCCCCTGCTCCACCAACAATGGCCGCGACATGCCCCACAGGCCTTTAGACTGGGCCGCACTGGTTACTTGCATATATCTCTCACTACTGCACACGCAAAAGCCGCGCATTATAGAGGTCTTGCGCAGCAAGAGGGGCGCGCGGCGCATTTATTTTTTGGGTACAGACGAACGGCGCCCTGCGGCTGCAACGCCAAGAATAAAATTAGGCTCTTGCGCTTAGGATTAATCTTATTTTAGAAATGACACTATGGCGCCGCGAAATATTATTCCCAAAAAAATTCCCCAAAAACATTAACAGGCATCTGCGTAAAGTAACTACCCGCCGCAGCAAACTCTGTTGCTGCAGGTAGACTTCTAAAGTGCTTGGCAGGCTAAAGATTAAAAAAACTCAAAGGCGTTTGTGAAAGCTCTTGGGCCAGCATAAATTCATTGGGAATAGCACCTATATGCGCGCGCTCAAGTGCTGTTTGAACCTGCGGCGAGGGATTCAGTAGGAGAATTTTGATATGGTTTTTTTGGCAAAATTCCATCCATTTGCGCAGCGCCGCAATACCGCCTGCATCCAACAGGGTGACGCGCTCTAATTGAATAATGACGCCGCTATTGGGGATGCTCTGCAGGGTTAATTCACTGAAGATGCGATCGGCGGCGGCAAAAAATAATGGCCCGTGAATCACAAAAACGCGCCAGAATGTGGGCAGCGCTTCACCCTGCAGAGTAAGTGGCTCTGTGCTGGCAATTAATCGCGTGGCTGCGGCCATTTCTTTCATAAACAAAATCGCGGCAAGCACAATTCCAGCAGTAATCGCCACCACCATATCAAATAAAATGGTTAGCAAAAAACAACAGGCAAACACCCAGCGATCCGACGCGCCGCTGTTGGCAATTAAATGCACACTTTTAGGCGCTTCACTCATATTCCACGCCACCACAATTAATAAAGCCGCCATGGCGGGCATGGGCAAAAACCCCAAAACAGGTGCCAAACCTACCAAGCCTAATAACACCACTAGAGCGTGTACCATACCCGCCACCGGCGTTTGCGCACCGGCGCGAAAATTAGCCGCCGAGCGGGCAATAGCGGCCGTGGCGGTAATCCCGCCAAAAAATGGCGCCACTATATTGCCTATGCCCTGGCCAAGAATTTCTGAGTTGGCGCTGTGGCGTTTGCCGGTCATATTATCCATTACCACGGCACACAACAGCGATTCAATCGCGCCGAGCATGGCAATGGCAAACGCGGCCGGCAATAAATCGGCCATTAATTGCCAGCTTAATTCCAAGCGCCCACCATCTGCCCCCGCTTGCTGCCAGGGCCAAATAAAACTCGGCAAAATAGCGGGAATACCCTGCCCCTGGGTGCCATTGGCGAGACTATAACTAAACCGCGATTGCACCGTATCCACCGCTAAACCCGCGGAATTTAAACCCAGTGCCAGTAGCGTACCGATGAATAATGCCGGTAAATGCGGCGGTACCGGCGTTTTAAATTTCGGCCACAGCAGCATAACGGCCAAGGTCACACAGGCCACACTCAGGCTAGGCCAGTGCACACTGTGCAGCGATTGCGCTAGCACAATAATTTTACCTACATAATGTTCGGGCATTTGGCTTAAGCTTA
>DAOQGS010000158.1:0-7437 GCA_035338675.1 Cellvibrionaceae bacterium | reverse complement strand
GGTGGGGGAAGCCCAGCAAGCGGACGATCACATCAAGGTACTTAAAAACACCTTCAAAAGTGCCGATGGCGCAGGCTTTACCCCCTTTGCCCTCGCCCCCTATCAGGCCCCCATCAAACAGGCCTGGCTCACCAACAGCCAAGTACACTTCTGCGCCCGCGCCTACGCCACAGTGCCTATGGACCATGAAGACAGCGCGCCGCTAGTGGTGCTGGGCAATTTATTGCGCAACGGCTTTTTACACCGCGCCATACGCGAACAGGGCGGCGCCTATGGCGGCGGCGCCAGCCAAGACAGCAACTCCGGCGCCTTCCGCTTTTATTCCTACCGGGACCCGCGTTTGGAAGAAACCCTGGCGGACTTTGATAAAGCCATCGACTGGTTTATGCACAGCCAGCACAGCTGGCAGAGCATTGAAGAATCCATCCTCGGCGCCGTCAGCGGTATCGACAAACCTGACTCCCCCGCCGGCCGCGCCAAGCGCTTATTCCACGCCGACCTACACGGCCGCACCTTAGAAAAACGCCAGGCCTTTAGGGACCGCCTGCTAGCTACTCAATTAACGGACTTACAACGGGTGTGCGAGCGCTACTTAAAACCCCAATTGGCTCATACGGCTATAGTCACCGACAAAACCCATGCCGCCCGTGCGCAGGAATTAGGGCTGGAGCTGCATTGGGTTTAATTTTTTAGGGCGTTGTGAAGACCGAGCAATTGGCTAATTGCTCGGTCTTTTTTGCTCACGACTCGAAGGCGACACCAATCAAATTTTTAAACTGTGCACTCGATTTAACCTTTGCCAAAATAAATTTAATGTACCAAGCATAATTTGGCTCACTAATTCGCAAACTTCCCAGTCTAAACCGGAGATCCCATGGCAGACGACAGCAAAGTCAAAGGCCCCGCCTCGTATTTCCCGTCAATCGAAAAAACCTACGGTAAACCCATAAGTTTTTGGCTAGATGTATTGGATTCTCTACAGGATAAAAAACACATGGAGCAGGTTGCGCACCTTAAATCAGAGTATAAAATCGGCCATGGCCACGCTAATGCATTAGTCGCATATCATCGAGGCGGCGTTAAAGCTGGCTAACCAATTGGCTAGATTAAGGAAGAAAAATTAAAACAGACTAATCAGTGGATTAAGGGGATTCGGAAGGCCTCAACCAATAACCACTGAATACATGCTGGGTCATATCGGGTTGGATATCTCCCGTCGAATGCATCGTCCTTTCAGCTAGCCAATTCTTTAAATTCAATAACTTTCATTTGCGTAGCGGCAAACGAACATAATTTGGTTAGCGGTCTGTCACCCTGCATACAGATTACCCTCAATACCTACATCGCCCGCAATTTTTTAACCTGCTTTAATTGCTGCACATCCCGGCCCGGCGGGCTGCCAAACATCCGCGCATATTCACGGCTAAATTGGGATGGGCTTTCATAGCCGACGCGGTAGGCCGTGGCCGCAGCGTCCATATCTTCCGCCAGCATTAAATTGCGCGCTGCCATTAACCTTAAGGATTTTTGGTATTGCAATGGGCTTATGCCGGTGATGTTTTTAAAATGGGCATGGAAGGACGATACACTCATACCCGCCAACTGCGCCAAATAGGGCACACTAAGGGCTGCCTTAAAATCTTCTTTTATGAACTGCAAGGCTTTAGCAATACGCTGCAAATAAGAGTCTTGCACGGCGATTTGGGCAATTAACGCGCCCTGTGGCCCGCACAAGAGCCGATAAAAAATCTCTCGCTTGGTTTGATTAGCAAGTACAGCTATATGTTGTGGGTTGGCAATTAATTCGGCCAAACGCACCACTGCGTCCATGGTTGCTTCGTTTAGATCGCCGATAAAAAGCCCCTTGGCATAAGGCTGCTCTTGGAATTTTTCCATGTGTACAAATGGATAAAGCTCGGCAATTAATGCCGCGTCCAATTCTATTTTTAATAAAAGATAGGGGCTTGCTTCACTTGCTGCCGTGATTTGACTGTGCAAGGGTAAATCGAGGGTGACCGCTAGCAATTGCCCCGGCTGGTAGCGGTAGGTCTCGTCGCCAACCACTATATGTTTTTCCCCCTGTACCAATATACACAGGCTGGGCTGATACACCAGCGGCAGCGGCGTAGTGGTGGAATTGGCTTTAAATATCGCAACACCCGGCACCTGCGTCGGAGTTATACCCCATTGGCTGGAGTTTTGTTCAAGTATGGGGCCTAGGGTTTGAAAGTGATCAAGGCGCATGGCAATAAACCTATAGGAAAACAGGCTAAATCTATCGCGGCGGCAGGGTTTTTACTAGGGGCCTTAGCGACCCAAGAGAGGATTAGGCAAGCAATGTGGAATATCGGGCATAGCCCGGGCAAGGTGCGGGCAGTAATCTAAGCCCACTGATTCACCAACTTAACCCCTCACCCAGTATCAACAGTGGAGACTTCATATGCAGAACACAAAAATTGCATTAATTACCGGCGGCAGCCGTGGGCTTGGCAAGAATATGGCGATACACCTTGCCAAGCGCGGCCGCGATATTATTTTCACCTACCACAGTAACGAGCAACAGGCCCAAGCAACCCTGGCAGAATTATCCCAATTAGGCGTAAAAGCCCTCGCCCTGCAATTGGATATAAGCCAAAGCAGCGGCTTTAGCGCATTTGCGGACCAATTAAAAGCCGCGCTCAAAAGCCATTGGGGTAAAAACCATTTTGATTATTTAATTAATAATGCAGGCTCAGGGATTTTTAAACCCTTTGAGCACACCACACCGGAAGAATTTGACCGCATGGTGAACGAACACATTAAAGGACCTTATTTTTTATCACAAGCATTGCTGCCGCTGATCAATGACGCAGGGCGTATTTTAAATATTTCCTCCGGCTTAACCCGTATGACGGTGCCTGGCTATTCCGCCTACGCCATTATGAAAACTGCCGTTGAAGCTTTGACTCGTTACCTCGCCAAAGAATTAGCACCCCGCCGCATCCGCGTAAATACCCTCGCCCCCGGCGCCATTGAAACGGATTTTGGTGGCGGCGCTGTGCGCGATAATAAAGAGCTTAACCAACACATTGCCGAAATAACCGCCCTGGGGCGAGCGGGATTACCGGACGATATTGGTGGCGCCGCCGCAGCACTATTGGATGATGAAACTGGATGGATTAATGCGCAAAGGATAGAAGCCTCCGGCGGCCAGGGGCTTTAACCGCCGGTTAAATTAGTAAGCAGAAACAAACTGAAAAGGCGGCATTATTAACCCGGCGGCGTTTAGTGCCGGAATAATAAAGGCGACAAGGATGCCGCACTCGGCGGTGCGAGTCACCGCAAGCGGCGTTAAAACAAGAAAATCTACGCATTTTCGTAAGTTTAACGCAGCGGCGGCAAAATAGATCAGGACGATCTATTTTGCCGCCATGTTAATAGCAGCTTATTAACATGCGTCAGCAGCGAAGGGCTGGCAAGGTAGTTGCGACACGCTGCTAGCGGCTTAAAAGAGATGATGGGGCTTAATATCTCGGCTGTCTGGGTATAAATGGGCAATACTGAGGGTATTAATACCTTTTATTTTCCCTTTAGCAGGTTTGCAAAAATTGCCAGCGAAGAGATAGGCGTATCTGCTTGATTCTGGAGTGGGATTATTGCGCAACTCTAACGTGCGCAACTGCAGCTACTGGTACACGCTTGTAAGCAGCTACTGGTACATGTTTGTAAATAGGCACAATAATCACAAACTCAGCTTTAATCAGGCCAGATACATTATTTATGAATAGCTGAACTTATTTTTAAAACAATTGAAATAAAAATTGAAGACCTCGAGATGGAGAGGGTATTTTCCAAGGCAGAGCTTCAACCCGCGGACGAATTAAAGCACTTAATTAGGTTCGCGATGGTGACGGTGCTGAATCTCGATGTTCAGTGAAGATGGTTGTTCGATCTGCGCGCCATGCTGATGCCCGCCATAAATAATACTCGCGCTCATGGTCCAAATACCGTAAAGCATCATCAGCCCACCCAGCCCCAAACGCACACTACGGGTTTGCAACAGACGGGATAAATGGTGCGCGGTAATACCTACCATTAAAACTGCAGGCAATGTACCCATGCCAAATGCGAGCATAGCCGCACCCGCTAGAGCCGCTGAAGGTTGGGTGAGGGAAAGTGCCAAGGCTGAATAAATAAGCCCGCAGGGCAGCCAGCCCCAGAGTGCACCTAGGGCGAGGGCTTTTATTCCCTTGTCCACAGGGAGCAAATATTTGCTTAAGGGTTGTAAATACACCCATAAATATCGCCCCACCCGCTCAAGGTGTATAAGGCCGCGCCAAATATTGGCTAAATACAATCCCATCGCAATCATTAAAGCACCGGCAATTAAACGCACTACAATACCGCCCGCCCAATGGTGAAATAACTGGCTAAACAGGGCCAATACAAACCCCATCAGGCCATAGCTACCAATGCGGCCGATATTGTAGGCCACTAATAATAACCAGCGTTTGGATTGCGCAGGCTGTGTAATTGACACCGTAAGCGCCGCCATTATGCCGCCGCACATACCGACACAATGGGCACTGCTGACTAAACCCAATGTGATAAAAGGCAAAAATATAAACCAATCCGACAGATTATTCATAATAAAAACAGCCGCAGCCATGGGCAAAACGCTCGGCAGTGTACACCAGCTGGTGCATTTATTTGTGCGGTGATTTTTCGCAGCAAATATAAAATATTATTTATATGGCTATTAGAGATGCTTTGATTAAATTTAAATTCCTGACCATTTTTGCAAACCCATAAGCTCTGCCCTGTGTGGCTTATTAACCCGGCGGCAAAATAGATCGTCCTGATCTATTTTGCCCTCGCTCTGCTGAGACTTGCGAAAATGCGTGGATTTATGGTTTTAGCGCAGCTCGCGGCAGCTTGCGCCGCAGGCTTGACATCCTGCCGCTCCCAAAGCCTGACAAAAAAAGTTAGCCCGGCATAAAAGCCGCCGGGTTAATAGGCCGCAGGCTGGCCAACCCGGAATGGTTGCAAAATATTCCCACCTTCAGACTTAATCAGAGGGTAAGTATTCACACATTTTTAGTGTAATTGGACCCAATTTCGAGCGGTGTTAAATATTAAGGCGAGCGATGGTTTAAGCGGTTGAACAGAGGCTATCCCATCGATTACGAACAACCCACAAAAACCCTCTGAAACATTCTGTTACAAACCGATACAAGCTGCCCCGCTCTGTTACGACTTCACCGCGAATATTTTGTTTAAATACTCTAGCTTTCTAATTCAGCCATTCAATTCAGACTTTTAGGCCCCAAAGGCGCTAATTGCCGTTTGGGTATAGGAATCGACTCACACTAGGAACTCACTATGAAATTTATGCTGCACCGTTTGGCCATCGCTTTAGCACTGCCTATGGCCCACCAGGCAAACGCCACTACACCCGCTAAACCGCAGGCTGACAATACTGTAGAAGAAGTGTTGGTGTTAGGTAGCCGCAAAGGCTCTTATACGGAAATTACCGAAAATACCGAGAAACTGGTAAATATGCCCGGCTCCTTAGGGGACCCGCTGGGGGCTATTACCGCCCTGCCGGGTGTTATGACGCCCGCGCAAGGCGGGGCGCCTGCGGTGCGCGGCTCTTCCCCCAGCGATAACCGCTATTACATAGATGGCCTGCCCGCCAGTTATATTTTTCACGATTTTAATACGTCGATTCTGGATGAACACGTTATTCAGGATTTTCAATTATTTTCCGCAGGTTTTGGCGCGCCCTACTCCAATGCCACCGGGGCTATTTTTGATATACGCCTGCGGGACCCGCGCCACCAGGATTTATCCACAACGGTTAATTTATCCTTTTTGCGGGCGGGACTATTTGTAGAAGGCGCAGCAACGGAGCACTCGGCATTTTATTTATCCCTGCGGCAGGGCATGTTGCAATATTTATTAAGCAAAGATGATAAACCCGATGAAGATGGCGTGCGCATTGAATCGCCGCCGTCGGATGACGACTATCAATTTAAATATGTATGGGATCTAAGCCCTCAAGATCAAATCACTCTGACGCTTGCTGGCGCCAATGATGGCATTGAGGCGGATTTATCCGAGACCAACAATTTCACCGCCCGCAACCCAGATTTTGCCGGGCGGGCGAAAATTGATAAGGGCTTTGATACTCAAGGGGGCCGCTGGCAACACAATTTTGCCTCGGGTGGCACTGCGCAATTGGCGGTGGCGCAAAATAATAATACCGACACCATCAGTTGGGGCGAGGGTTATTTTTTCCGCACGGATTTTACCAATTCCCTCTTGCGCGCAGCCGTCAGCCAACCTTTTGGCAACCACAGGCTCACCCTCGGCAGTGAATTAAATCGCTACGCCTATAACTACCGCATCCGCATGGTGAATATTGTGTGTACGGATTTTGAACCGGATTGTGATGGCAACCGACGCGGTATTATCGAAGGCAGCCGATCTGTCGATGTGAATTATCGAATGCTGTACCTCACGGATAATTGGCAAATGACGGATGCATTTAATCTTGATTTAGGCCTGCAACAGAACCACAACGATTTTACCGAGGAAAACTTTCTCCACCCCCGCGCGGCATTAACCTGGCAAATGGTAAAGCAACTGGCGCTCACCGCATCGGCAGGCCGTTATGATCGCTTTCCGGATTTAGATACAGTCATGCCGTTAGTGGGCAACCCCGATTTAAAATCCCCCCAGGCGGATCATTTCACCCTGGGTTTAAAAGGTGATTTTAGCGAGCGTTGGAATTGGAGCCTGGAAGCATACCGAAAAAAACTCACCGAATTACCCCTGGCATTAGATGAGAGCCAACCCGATGCCGACCTGTACTACAGCAATGATATTAAAGGTGATGCTAAGGGCGTGGAATTAATGCTCAACCGCGAGCGGGATGAGCATTGGTACGGTTGGATGTCGCTGAGCTGGTCCCAGAGTGAGCGCACTAATCTGCGCACTGGCGAAACCCGCACCTATACCTTGGATACACCGCTGGTATTTAACCTGGTGGGCAATTATCAATTTAACGATGCCTGGAGCGCAGGTTTCCGCTTTAGCGCTAAAAGTGGTGAGGCGATGACTAAAATTATCGGCGTGCGGGAAAACCCTAATTTCCCCGGCCATTATTTGCCAGTCTATGGCGAGGCCTACCAAGACCGGCTGCCCATTTATTCGCGCCTAGACCTGCGTATGGAGCGCAAAACACAATTCTGGGGTTACCCCGGCAGTTTTTATGTGGATGTGATTAACGCCTTAAACCACAGAAATGTCACGCAAATTGATTTGGACTATGAGCAGGTGAATAAAAATGGGCAATTAAAATTGGAGGAATCCCGCGAGATGGGTATTTTCCCGTCGGTGGGGGTTTCTATGACGTTTTAACCTAAAAACCGCAGTTGAACTCGTAGCGAGGGT
>DAOQGS010000157.1:0-7476 GCA_035338675.1 Cellvibrionaceae bacterium | reverse complement strand
GCTCAGCAGTTTATCAGCCAGTCCTACGCCCTGCGGGAAACCAGCCTGGTAGAGGAACTCATCCGCGTAAGCCTTGAGAATATGGACTGGCTGAAGGTGAATGAAGGCATTTTGATGCTGCCCACCACGGCGCAAAAAACCGAGCGCTGGCAATACTGGCGCGCCCGCGCCCTGGACGAACTGAAACTCGAACAAGCCGACTTCGGCCCCACCATTAACGTCTATTCCACCCTGGCGGAAAAACGCGGCTTTTACGGCTTTTTAGCGGCGGATATCCTGCGTAAACACTACTCCCTGGAGGATAAATCCAAGCCCATGGACCAGGTGAGTTTTATGCGGGTGAACCAGTTAGACGGTATCCGCAGGGCCAAAGAGCTCTGGGCCATGGGCTATGAAGATGAATCCCGCGCGGAGTGGAACCACACCACCAAAAAATTAAGCCCCGATGAACTCTATGCCGCGGGGGCTTTGGCCGAACAATGGGGCTGGTACGCCACCAGTATTCGCACCATGACCAAAGGCAACCTGTGGGATAACCTCACCAGCCGCTTCCCCCTTGCCTATGCCAATGAGGTGAAGCGCGCCGCCCAGAACAAAAACCTCCACCCCACCCTGGTGTTCGCCATTGCCCGGCAGGAAAGCTCCTTCGCGGCGGATGCTAAATCTCCCGTCGGCGCTTTAGGGCTGATGCAATTAATGCCCGCCACCGCCCAGGAAGTCGCCAAAAAACAGGGCTTAAGCCATAAAACCGCCGACCTGTTAAACCCCGGCTACAACCTTTTGCTCGGCACCACGTTTTTAAACGAGCTACTTGAGCGCTTCGACGGCAACCGTATTCTGGCCGCCGCCGCCTATAACGCAGGCCCTGGCCGGGTGCGCCAGTGGCTGGGGGAATCGCAACAGCAGCGCCCCTTTGATGTCTGGATCGAAACTATCCCGTTTAATGAAACCCGCCAGTACGTGCAAAACGTTTTGAGCTTCTCGGTAATCTACGGCTACAGGCTCGGCCAACCCCAGAGCCTGGTGAGCCAAGCGGAGGCAAAACAGCGGTTGTGATCTATGCTTAAGCATGAACGGCAACCGCCCAACTCATGCAATAGGAGCACACATGGAATCCCAGAACGAGTGCAGCACCATAGAGTCTTGGTCCCATGTGCGCGAAACCATCAATATGCTGTATTTGGCGGTGTGCCAAATAGAAACCACCATGGCGGACAGCAATACCTCGGTGGACACCCTCACCCGCTCGTTTACCCTGCTGGCCAATCACACCAGCGAGGTCAGTGAACAAATCCAAAACCTCACCGAGCCGGCACAATTGGAGGCGTTTAAAAAGGACATAGACAGCACCGCCCAAGAAATGAAAACCAACATCAGCGCGTCTATTTGTGCGTTTCAATTTTATGATCGCGTCTGCCAACGGCTGGATCACGTCTCCCGCAGTTTAGAGAAAGTCTCCGCCGTTATGGCCTCCCGCGAGAGCCTCTGCCAGCCCGACGCCTGGCGCAAAATTCAAATGGACATTAAAAGCAGTTACACCATGGAAGCCGAGCGTTTAATGTTTGATTACATTATGCAAGGCGGCACCGTTGCTGAAGCGCTAAAAATTTACCGGGAACAAGTGGATGCCAGCGGCAATAAAAACAATGAAGATGAAATTGAATTGTTTTGATTTGCGCCATGAGCGTCTCGCCTTTATTTGCCCGCCAACCCATTTTTACCGCCAAACTTGAGGTGGTGGGGTACGAGCTGTTATTTCGCTCGTCGCAACAGAATCGCGCCGACTTTATCGACGGAGATAGCGCGAGTTCCCATGTATTGCTTTATGCCTTCGGCGAGCACCGCATTAACGATGTCATAGGCGATAAAAAAGCCTTTATAAACTTCACGCGCAATCTACTGCTCGGCAACGCACCCCTGCCGCCAGAACAATTAGTGATTGAAATTTTGGAGAACATCACCTGCGATAAACTGCTGCTAGAAGCACTTAAAGAAAAAAAACAACAGGGTTATGAATTTGCCCTGGACGATTTTGTGTTAACTAAAGACAACAATGCCCTGCTGCCCTTTGCCTCAACCATTAAAGTGGACGTATTAAACACCTCGGAGGCGGAAATAACGCGCATTATTCGCGCGGCCAAACCCTACGCCATTCGCCTCTTGGCAGAAAAAATAGAAACCCACGCCATGTTTAAACACTGTGTGGAGCTTGGCTTTGAATGGTTTCAAGGCTATTTTTTATCTAAGCCGCAGATCGTCGAAGGCGTGAAAACCTCCGGTAATATTCAAGCGCTGCTACAACTATTAGCCTCCTTAATGGCGCCGGAAGTAAACATTGATACCGTCTGCACCGCCATTACCTCCGATGCACGCCTCACTTATAAAATATTAAAACTTGCCAACGGCGCTAGCAAAAACCAAGCGGCTAAATTCGGCTCCATTCAACAGGCAGTTTTACTCCTTGGCCTTAACGCCATTCGCAACTGGGCAACGCTGTTATTGCTCACCAGCAATGACAGCGAGCCGCAAGAAATCTATACCCAAAGTTGCGCCCGCGCAAAACTGTGCGAATTAATTGGCCAACAGATAGGCGATAAAACCTTTGCGGAAAATTGTTTTACCCTCGGGCTTTTATCCACTTTGGATGTCTACTTAAAAATGCCTATAAAAGCCATAGCTCAGCAATTAAGCCTCTCGGAAGAGATGCACACAGGCCTGATAAAACACACAGGCAAACTCGGCCATGTGTTGGCTATTAGCCTCGCCATTGAGCAGCAGCAATGGGCCAAAGTTACCCCTGCCGCAAGCCACTATAAAATCCCTGAGCGCATATTAAGCGACTGTTATATTCAAGCCTACCAATGGGCCAACCAAATACAAGCGGATATTAAGGAGCGTCATTAAGTGGCACTCTACGCGCTGATTGGATGAGTGTTTACACAGATTGACAATTGGAAAAACACGATTTTCATGATGATCGCAAGAAATGTTCGTGGGGACAACTTGTTGCGCGGGATGACGCGATAAAAGGTTCCAAACCCACTGGCAATTTATCTGAATGCAGACTGACCTACCAAGTAAACAACAACGCATGGGGCGGGAATGAGCGTCGGAGGCGAACCTAGCTCACCTTCACCTTTCGCCCCATTCAAAACGAATTAATGTGGCCGAGATCAATCAGACAATCTTCAAGGTGATCTATACTGTCTACCCACAATAAATCAGAGGCGAATCACTAGTCCTACTTGACCATTTTATGTGATTTTACTAAGGTTGATGAGTGCAAATTTAACATTGCCACTTTAGCAACAAACAATCACACTACCCATTGTTAACTTCTTGGTAGCAACTGTAATCAAGCCTATATAAAACATTTCAGGAGATATTTGTGAAGTACTTCGCTGCGTTTATCATTTTAAGCATTTTTTCAGCAGGCTGCGCTACAGTCCCTCATCAACCTACCATTAGCTTTGATAGCAACACCTTTAAAAAAGGCGAGAAAATTGGTGTATACATTAGTCCAACGCCAAAAATTACCACCCAGTTCCCTGGCGCAAACTGCCTACTGTGCTTAGGAGTCGCTGCCGCAGCGCACAGTGGCCTTACTAAACAGGTAGAGTCATTCAAGGCTGAATCTTTAGGCAAGGTTCCCGATGTGGTGAACAATTACCTTAAGGGCAAAGGAATTGAAGTCGTCAAAATCAATGAAATGATAAAAAAATTACCCAAGGTAAAACCTTCTTCCGGCTCAACGCTGGCTCAAAACTATGGCCCATACAAAACTCAGTATGGAATTGATCGTCTACTCGTAATAAATTACCAACGTGTTGGAGTTGATCGTCCGTATAGCGCATATGTACCTACTGCAGTGCCGCACGCGGTCATTACCGCCGAATTCTATATAGTTGACCTTGCGACGAACTCTTACTCCGCTTATTCGCCAATAAGTATAACCAAAGAACCTGACGGCTCCTGGGATGTCGCTCCTAAATACCCTGCAATAACAAATGCTTTTTATCAAGCTGAAGAGCAAGCATCTGATTTGTTAACGAAGCCATTCAAATAAAATAATTGTTTCCAGGGGGGCTAATAGGCCACCCTTTTCAGGTCCATCTCATGCGCTTTTGCTTTATATTACTGTTATTGCTAAATGCCCACACCGCTCTATCTGCGCAGGCTCTACGCCTGGACACAAACTCCAACATTGAGGTGGTGTTTCCAGATAAAAACCCCGTTATTTTTGTCGGTAAGAAATCCCTAGATAAGTCAGCCAACAATGGCGGGGGCATAATGTATCCGGGTGATACAGCCGGTTTGTTCTTAGTTTCGGTTTTAACGCACGCAGCCATAAGTGGCGCCGCGCAATCGTCAGCCGAAAAAAAGGAGCAAGAATTAGCAAATCAAGTACTTGCTCCTTTTGCTGATATCATTAAAGAAGTAGACATGAATTTTCTTTGGGACGAGCAAAGGATCCGTGCAGCAGATCCCAAATTGCACGACCTAGTATTTAACACACAGAAAAGCGCAATTGCAAACTCCTGGTCTCTCGACACCAAACCAGTTTTTGCACTCACACAGAGCAAGGCCAGTCTAATTTTATACAATAAAATAAATCTAGAATGCGCAGGCGATGGCTCGAAGAAAAAAAGCAAAAATCGCAGCAAAAAAAAGCCAGCTGAAAGCGATGGGCTTACTGTGGTAATCATCTCAGACCCCATTATCGAAGAAAACAAAACAGACTACTGGCTAAGAAACTCCGGCAGTGCTTTTAAAAACGAGATTAAAAGATTATTCACTTTATCGATTGGAATGGCGATTCAGTCCGCAAGGGACGAAGTTTCGATATCATCCTTACCTGAGGTCTCCGTCCGCTACCTCCAGGATGGACTCAAATATCTCGAAAGAGGTCAAATCATTACGCAAGATTGCAGAAGAACAGTGTTCAAAACTTTGAGTAACGAATTAAAGTCTGTTCCCAATCTCGACTTTACAAACTGCCCTCAAACTTAGCAGCTTAACAGCTTTCGGAAAGCTCGCGCAGCAAGGATATTGCTGCCCCCCCTACAAATACGTGCTCGTGCTTTTTTCGCAAACATTAATTCGCCAGAGATTCGCCACGAATTCTTACGCATCAACACACGCCCCTAGCGGCTCATCGACAGACATTATAAAATGCCGCCTCTATTATTCTTGCGTAAATTGTGCCTATGAAAATCTTATTTATTGGCGGCACTGGCAATATCAGCGCCGCCGTCAGCCAACAACTTGTCGCCCTCGGGCATGAATTGTGGTTATTAAATCGCACTGGTGCGGCGGGAATTCAAGGCGCGCACAGTCTTATCGGCGATATTCACAGCCCTGCAAGCCTTGCACAATTGCATAGGCACCACTGGGATGTAGTGGTGAATTGGATTGCGTTTAACCCTGCAGATATTCAGCGCGATATAGCCCTATTTCGCGATAAAACCCAGCAGTATGTTTTTATCAGTTCAGCCTCCTGTTATCAAAACCCAGGCCCCACGGCTTTAATTACCGAGCGCACTCCGCTGGCCAATCCCTATTGGGAATATTCGCGCAATAAAATTGCCGCCGAACAGCTGCTCATGCAGAGCGTTAAAGAATTCGGATTTCCCGCCACCATTGTGCGCCCCAGCCATACCTACAGCCGGGTCATTCCGCTCACCATTGGCGGCTGGACTGAATATACTTGCGTCGCGCGTATGAAAAAAGGTTTACCGATTGTGGTACAGGGGGATGGCACATCACTCTGGACACTGACCCACGCGCGGGATTTTGCAGTTGGCTTTATCGGATTATTAGGCCGCAGCGAAGCGATCGGCGAAGATTTTCATATCACGTCAGATGAATTTTTAAGCTGGAATGAAATTTATCAATTAACCGCCGCCGCTGTGGGCGTACAAGCGGACATTGTGCATGTTACTTCAGAGCGCATTTGTCAATTCGACGCGGATTACACCGGTACTTTATTAGGGGATAAATCAGTGAGTGCGCTGTTTGATAACAGCAAAATAAAACGCCTGGTGCCGCACTTTGCCGCCCAAACACCTTTTAAAGACGGTATAAAAGAAACACTGGCCTGGTTTGAAGCCGAGCCCAGCAGACAAATTATTGACCCGGAAACTGATGCTTTAATTGAGCGTTTAGTGGCTGATGCGCGCAGGCCGCTTGTATAAAGAATGGTCTGATTAGGTCTGTATGCGTCGCCCTGTTGCGGGCGTCCTGCCCGCTAGGGTTGCAAAATATCCCGATATCCAGATTGATTAACTCGCCGGATTAATAACCAGACGCCTCTAAATTAGGTTTTATCCTCGTCATCCATACCAAAATCGTCAAAGTTATCAAATTCATCATCGCCGCCATTGGTATCAGCCGTTAAGTCGGCTTTGCTTTCAGCACCATCTAATTCATCAATTAAACTGGAAATTGCATCATCCATTTCGTCTTCGGCCAAATCCAGGCCCTGGGCACGCAACATAGCCTGCACCATATCATCGGCCTCGTCTTTTTTCGGCCCAGGTTCATCCGCTTGCTCTGCTAATAAAGCGTCTATATCAACCTCTGAGCTGGACGCTGCAGTGTCATCAACATCCGTGGACATATCTAAGTCAGGGTCCAAATCCTCCATTGGGGGAATTTCTTCTTCCGTGGTGGGTATCTGCATTTGGGTTTCGTCATATTCTTCCATGGGGGGTGGAGGTGGCGGTGCTTTTTTCGGTTTTTCCACCGGCGCTTCAGGTTCAGGCTCTAGGCTAAAAGCGCTTAAGACTTCCTCCTCTGATTTACCGCCGACAAATTTTTTATACAAAAAATAGGCTAAGCCGACTAGCCCTAAATTGGCTCCAGCCAACAAGGCGTAAAACGCCCAACTGGGCATACCGCCGGTAGGCGCAGGTTCGGCAGCGGGGGGCGGTGTAGGTGTTTCGGCAACCGGTGTTGCGTGTACCTCTGGCTGGGGGGGTGCCTCTTTAATGACTTTATCCAGTTGGTGTGCAATTGGAATGGGTGCAAATTCATGTAAAACGGCGGCGCCGTTTTTACCGGTAGCTTTGGCCGTAATTTTTACCGTGTAGGCGCCTGGCGCGGGCAATTCAATAGCCCCCACCCAGGTATCAACCGGCGTAATATTAAGCGTGAGCGGCTGTTTTTCGTGAGCTGGGGTTTCAACTTGCGCTAAAAAAGTCACCGAATTTTTATCAATGGATTCGTCGTAGGTTTTTACCACCAGTTCGTAACCATTATCAGAAACCGGTTCTAACTCAGCGCTAAAGCGCTCGCGCACACTGATGCGCTGGCGATATTCCCGTTTAAATGTTTTACCGTCGGCAATCAGGCTGAGGCTCACCACGCCCTGTTTGCTAAGGCCTGGAATGAGCCCGTGGAACACGCCATCGGCTGGCGGCTGGTTAGCGGTTAAATCCCGCAGCCACAGGGGTTCATCGGTTTTGCCATCGGCGG
>DAOQGS010000156.1:0-7495 GCA_035338675.1 Cellvibrionaceae bacterium | reverse complement strand
ATTTTTTAAGCATTCTAGGTCTTTTCTCTCTCTCCTTGGAAATATTCTCCGAATTCTCCCGTGCACCAAAGTAGGAAGTCCGGTAGTCCAAAAATTTGGTCTCTTTAAAATCAAAGACTTACAGCCGGACATTGCGAGCGGTTTGATGGTGTCATTGGTAGGGGAATCCACTCAGCGAGTGTTATTGGGACATGCAGCGAGTTCTAGGTTAAGAGATCTTTAACTATCTCGTTAATGGTTTGTCGCTGTGCTTTTTTAAGGAGTGGCCAGGTTCGAAGCAGTTGAGCGAGTTCATCTTCCTTTGCATAAAAATAGGCTTCGGGCACTTTCAATACAGCCGCCAGCCGTTCGACCATTGTGAAATCAGGTTCGTGTCGACCGCGTTCATAATGGTTCATTCGCCCACTAGCGGAGGCTTCGTCGATGCCAGCCAGGGTGCCCAGTTTTTCTTGAGATAACCCCCTCAGCTTGCGTATTTCTTTTAATCGTTTCGCAAAAACGGACATGGATTGCCCTCATTTAAGAAGGCAGTGATCTTCATTGGATGTGTTAGGGTTTTTGCATAGGATTCCTAAGTTTTGTAAAATCTGATAGCCTGTTGAGCCGTGCATGAGACAGAGCGGTGGTTGATGTTGGCCAGAGCTACGTTTTGAATTGACCGCGCCAATCAATCCGGTAACTCCACAAAAATCAGCGTTACCGCCTACTTGTTAGACACTGATTTGGCCGTTACAGTGCGCGCGGATTTCTAGATGAATAAACCGCCAATGGAACCTAGGCCCCAATTGGCAATGAGTGAAAGGTCAACGTGCAGGATTTTTTCTCGATTCAGCCCGAGCGGGCTACGAGTGATCCCAGAGTTGTTTTGCATTTTCTAGCCGATGACTCGGCTGTGCCTTTGGGTAAGCATTACGTGACCTTGTTAGACGGTGCGCACTTTATTTTTGTCACAGCCTATCAATGCGCGGGGCAGATGCCCCCTATGGAGGATGCCTGGGAGGGAGGGAGTCAGCTTGAACTACCGGTGTTGGCGCTCAAACCACTCACAACCCAAATGGCGTGGCATTTTTATACCGTCAGCCATCGTACACTGCGCAGTCAGGCGGTTTTTCGGCATGAGGAACTTTTCGCGGGTGAAACTCTTAGTCTCGGTCGGGACTATGTCACACCAGGCTATACGATTCGAAATCACGCGCGTAAGGTGCACTTACCCTGGGCGAGTGAAGAATGGGTTCAGGAATTTCGATTGGCCGATAACCTGTTATTTGAGCAGGGTTATCATGCCGCACTGACACAATTGGCGAATGACTATGCGTAAAGCAATCCAGGACGATCAATGGTCCCTCAACCCCATACCCTTTTTGACACCGATAACCTGTTGTGAACATGGTTTTGTGTATTTTGGAACCTGGCCGACGCACATCCCGGAACCCTATTGTGTATACAAAGATGCGCGTTACTTGGTAATTCAACTGGACGTGTTCGCAGCTCAAGCTACGATAGGGCGACCGGAGGTCACACGCCAGTTGGTGATCCCTCGTACCGCGTTGAGTTGGCTTGCGTATCGGGTGCGTCACCCCTTCACGCAGCGCGAGGGCTATGAGGGCGTTTTCGATGGCGAAGTTCTAAAGGTGCATCGTAACGCCACTCATGCGGGTGAGGGCGTGACGGGATTTGTAATTCAGAATCTGAGCCGGACCTCGGTTAAGCGTCAACCCCAGCAGCTTCTGATTAGCGATGATTTTATGCACGAATATTTAGTGCCCTTGATGGATGCATTAAATTGCGGTTCATGAGGGTGTATAAATATTGGATGGCCCGCATTTCGTATGCCGTCGTCGAGCAGATAGATATTAAACATTAACACGCCCCAATGGATGCGAGAGGACGCCTATGAATACGCACACGCTAATTGCCGAGCTGGATGATGTAAAGCCCGAACACGTCTTGCGAGATCCGCGCGTCGTATCGCGCGCTATTTTCAGTGATTCTGTGGCACGACATGGAAAATATTATTTAATTTTGCATGAGCAACAGCATTATATTTTTGTTGAGGCGTTTCAGCATGTAAATAAAACGATTAATTCCAGTGGTGAGGAGTGGAGTGGCGGCACGCAGATCGAAATTCCCGAGCAAGCGCTTTCGTGGGTATTGAGCCAGATTGACGATCACCAAGCGCAGATAATGAGTGCTGGACGGGAAAATTCGGGGCGATCTGTTGTGTTGCCTATTTATAGCGGCGTGAGCGGAAGTGTTTTAGGTGAACAGCTGAATGTGGTGCGCATGAAGAATGATTCGGGTTATGTGCTTGAGAATCGATCTCGTCGTGTGCATTTACCTTGGGCCAACGCCAATTGGCATCAAAAATTAGAGCTGACGGATCAGGTATTGTTTGAGCAAGGGTATTGGTTGGTTTTAAAAAAACTGGCAGCCCGACAGGCCTCGATTGCTGAGGATGCGGAGCTTTCTAACAGTGAAGCTTGATTTTTGTATTAATGATTGTGTCCCTGCAGTAATCAGACGGTTTTAGGGGTGAGGCAGCAATATCAAGTCCCATGTTAGGTACTAATTTGGGGTTTGGCTCAGATTTGAATTATTAATCATGGAGCCGGTGTTCAAGGGTTGTGAGTTTGGCGCGCCAGACCAATAAAAGGTCTGATTCAAGATGTGTCAAATGTTTTTTACTCGAATGAATTTAGCTAAGTAAGCGATGGATGAGAATCAAATTGAAACCGCTAAACCATCTGATGCTGGTAATTTTAATTGGCTGTTTCGTCACCGCCTGTGTAAAAGTAGATGTGTGCCGTTGGGCCATTACGCCGTCTGTTGATTCCGTTTTATACAATCACGGGTATATTTATAAGGCTCCGAATTTTCCAAAAGAAAACCAACCACCTGGATCCTCCATTGCACAGAATCGACTTGTTAGTGAAGATAATGTCGTCGACTTATCCGTCACTCATTTAATTATTCCTGGTCAGAAGACTGCGTTGGTCTATTGTGGTGGCAATGGATTTCGTCAGGGGACTTTGGCAAAGCCCCTATTTAATACTTTCGAGCCACCACCCAATATGTTGATTTTTGATTATCCAGGATATGGTCAATCCGGTGGTGAAGCAACAGCGCAAGAATTTGATCAGGCTACACACCTGCTAGGCAAACACCTTTCAGAATGGCAGCAGGTACACGGATTTCAACGCATTATATTTTGGGGTCGCTCTTTTGGAGGAACAATCTGCGCCCGTTTGGCGGGAGGTTATTCTGGTGAGAGTTCTTTGGTATTGGAAACTACTTATAATGATTTGCGTTCGCTGACATCGTCCAGGGCGGGTTTGTTTAAGCATTTTTTCAAGATAAAAATAGATTCTGAAGCCCCTGATTTCTCGATAGACAAATCGTTAATGAGTTATTCGTACCCCATAGCTATTTTGAAATCTACGAATGACCCGATTACCCCGCCAGAGGCGTCGGAGAATTTGGCGAGACTATTAGTGCGTGGTGGTAAGTCGGTTATTACCGTGAATATGGGTGCCGTTGATCACAAAGAAATTCTATTTCAGCCGTGCTTGGCGAACTCTATTTTAGAGCGTATCAGGCCTATGGTAGGGGATATACGCGTGCGGACTGAAAACTGTACGAGAAAATCAGGTTATGAATAGCGCAAAATTTCACCCGACATAGAAATTGCACCTACATGAAGATTTAGTCGTGCAGACTTTTTGAGCGAAAACAGAACGTGTATCGTGTAAGGGGCAGACCCTAATGGGGTGTTTTACAGAAAATTACTTGGATAAAAAGCTTTCAAATGATGGCCTTATTTGCTGCTCCGGTATTAAAATGGCGCCCCCGAATTCAGAGTCTTTTTAATGCCAAGGATTAGTTTACTGGTCGTTTTAATCAGTTTTGGTTTATCCAGTCCTTTGAGGGCCGCTGAGGCATCTGGAGGGACCGGAGCGTCGGGCGAAGCTCTGATTCAGCAAGAACAACAGCGCCAAGAGACATTGCGGCGCGAACGCGAGGCAACGGATGCCCCATTTACCGTCATTCCCCGTGGACGGCTGACACCGGAAGCTCCCCAGGCGGATACCGGCCCGTGTTTTGATATTCAGACCATTGCGGTGGAAGGTGTAGAGGCGTTTTCCTCAGGTCGTATCGCCGAGGTTTATAGTCCATTTTTAAACCGTTGTTTGGCGGCCGGTGACATAAATTCGTTAATTCGCAGCCTCACCAACCTTTACCTCGACGCTGGCTACATCACCAGCCGCGCCTATTTGCCCAATCAGAACCTGACTCAAGGTCAACTGCGTGTCGTGGTGGTGGAAGGGTTTGTGGAGTCAGTGACCATCGAAGGCGCCGATGCAAAACGGCTGCGTTCAGCATTCCCCGGTATTGAGGGAAAGCGGCTGAACTTGCGTTCAATAGAGCAGGGCATAGATGCTATCGGCCGCAGCGGCGTGGAGGCGAAGGTGGATTTTCTGCCGGGTACTAAGCTCGGTGCTACGCGGTTAGTGGTAAAAGTGAAAAATCGCCCTGAGCGGCAGTTTACTCTGGGTATCGATAATGAGGGCTCCAAGGCCACCGGCACTACTCGAGTTTCACTCACGCAAGCCTGGAACAACCCAGTAGGGTATAACGATCTTGTCTGGGTTAACTATCAAACTTCCGCTCTAGGGCGTGATGATCGCCGCAAGGCTACTAGCCTTGCGGCCAGTTACAGCATTCCTTGGGGCAATTGGGTAGAAACCCTCAGCCTTAACCGATACCAGTATGAAAGCTGGGTGAGTGAGGCGGTGGTGCCCTTTGCCACCTCCGGTGACTCTTCCAGTATCAGTTTGGACAGTCGCTATTTACTCTGGCGCAATCAAACCGGTTTAACCCACCTGGGCCTGCGGCTTAAACAGCAGGACACGGAAAACCGAGTCAGCGATGTGCGCTTGATTACCAGCTCCCGCACCTACAGCGCGGCCAGCGCCTATGCCAGTTACCGTCATGTTGAGCAGCGCCAGGAATGGCAAACAGAACTGGCACTTCATCAGGGCTTGAGCAGCGATCAGGCTGACCTGGGGGCGGCAACTCCAGATACTCACTTCAATAAACTGACCTTAGATGCCTCCTACCTAAAACGCAGCCAATGGCAGCTGCTGCCGTTAGAATGGCGCAGCCAATGGCAAGTGCAGCAGAGTGACAGTCGGCTGGTGGCAAGTGAACAGCTCAGCCTTGGCGGCCAATACACCGTGCGTGGGTTTGCTGAGCAGAGTGTGCAGGGCGCCTCAGGTTTTTTTACCCGCAATAGCCTTAGTACCCTGTTGCATGGGCGGTTGGACAGTGCCGGGTTTTGGCAGCCGTCCATAGCGCTGGATTATGGCCAGCTGCGCAGCGGGGAGTCATTGAGCGGCGCAGCGCTGGGACTGAGTTACACGGGCAATCAGCTGCAATTGCAGTTAGAAGTCGGCAAAGCCCTGCGTACAGAAGCCTTGCAGGCAGAGGGTTTTATCACCCAGGGCAGCATGAGTCTTTCCTGGCGCTGGTAGTCCCGGTCAACTGAATTATGTACATCAAACGCAATAAAACTGGATTAAGCACGAGGATCCGTCCCATGAGGGGATTAGTTAGCCGACAATTGTTGGGTGTGGTTTTAAGCCTGGATATAGCCTTGCAGCCCCTGTGGGCCTTGGCGGCTGATGGCGCGGTAGCCAGCACCGCAGCCAATGCCGCTACACAAGTGACCCAAGCCCACAATGGCGTGGAGGTGATCCAGATCGCTGACCCCAATGCAGCGGGCGTCAGCCACAACCTATTTCAAGATTACCAAGTCGGCCCCCAAGGCCAAGTGCTCAACAACAGCGCCACCGACGTGCGCTCTAAGCTTGCGGGCACCATCGAAGGCAATAGCCAGTTACAACACGGCTCCGCCCGCATCATCCTCAATGAAGTCACCGGTGCTAATCCGTCCTCCCTGTTAGGGGTTACGGAAGTCGCTGGCCAAGCCGCTAGCCTAGTGATCGCTAACCCCAACGGCATCACCTGTTCCGGCTGTGGCTTTTTAAATACTCCGCGCGTGACCTTAGGCACCGGCCGTTCGCTCTGGCAAGACGGTCAGTTAACGGGGCTCACTGTTGATCAGGGCACCTTGGAGATAGGCCAAGAGGGCCTGCTCGGCGGCAATTTAGAACGGCTGGAGTTGCTTGCGAAACAGATCGTGCTCTACGGCCAAGTGGTCAGCTCCGACCTCACCCTCGGCGCCGGAAGCCTGCAGTTCAACTTCGCTGACGGCAGTATTCAGAAGCGCAATGCGCAAGCAGGCACGACCTCTTTG
Organism: Cellvibrionaceae bacterium; assembly: GCA_035338675.1. Taxonomy (GTDB): domain Bacteria; phylum Pseudomonadota; class Gammaproteobacteria; order Pseudomonadales; family Cellvibrionaceae; genus CAMCXE01. The sequence goes on along the minus strand of DAOQGS010000156.1, from coordinate 1,179 downwards.
CCACAATTCGCCATTGACGCCTCGGCCCTCGGTGGCATGTACGCCAATAAAATTGCCCTGGTGGCCACCGACAACGGCGTGGGGGTAAATGTAGAAGGGCCTATGGCGGCCTATAACGGCTCCATTCGCATCGATGCCAATGGGGAGGTGCGCGTTAACGATGTGCAATCCCAGCAGGCGCTCAAGGTTGAGACTCAGGGTAAGGTAACGCTGGATAAGGCGCTCGCCACTGAGATCGATGTGCGAACACCGGATGCAGTTCAAGTCAATGGCACCCTGGCCGCCCAAGAACAACTGAGTGTTCAGGCCAAGTTGATAAAAAGCCAAGGTACCGTTTCAGCGGGTTACCGGGCGGATGGCACATCCAACAGCGCGGCCAGTTTGAGCCTGATCACGACAGATAAGGCGGATAACCAAGGACAATGGCTGAGTGCAGGTTCGCTGTCGATCAATGCAGGTGATCTCACTAACCGTTTAGGTGCCATGATTAGCGGCCGTGAGGGGTTAAGCCTTACCGCAAGCGCCGGTAGTAATCGGGGCGAACTCAATAGCTTGGGCGCACTAACCCTCACCATCGATGGCCTGTGGGATAACCGCTCTGGGCGTGTGCAAACCGCCGGGCAGCTCACACTCAATGCCGAGACCTGGGACAACCGGACGGGCCACCTGCAAGGGGCCGTCATCACCGCAGACCTGGACTTAAACCTTAATAATGCTCAGGGCGAAGTCGTTACTACCTCCGGAGATTTGCAGCTCAACGCTGCTGACCTGAATAACCAACAGGGCGTGCTGCAAAGCCAAGCGGCTGTCAGGCTTACCGCCGATACCCTCGATAACACCCAGGGCACCTTGGCTGCCAAAGGCGGTGAAATTAGTCGTCTCGCGCTTACTCAAACACTCACCAACGGCGGTGGCAACCTCACTTCCGCCAGCGGCACCACCGAAATCAGTGCCAAAACCCTGGACCAAACCGCCAAGGCCACAGGGCTTGCCGGTGGGGTGATCGAGTTCACCGGAAGCGGCAACCACCAGATTACAGCGGATCAGATCAACAATCAGGGCGGGCAGATCAATAACCGAGGCGCCTCTTTAGCGATCAAAGCGCAGGATCTTCACAACCAAAATGGCACCCTGCGCAGCGGGCAAAAAACCGATACCACGTCCGCTACCAGCGCAACT
>DAOQGS010000155.1:0-7497 GCA_035338675.1 Cellvibrionaceae bacterium | reverse complement strand
ATGGAAATGATGCAGCGCATCGAAAAAGACTTGGAGGATATGGGTACTGTGGAGCAGCACGCCAAAATGGAAGGGCGTCAGTTAACCATGGTTATCGCCCCGAAAAAGAAAAAGTAGTCGGGCTTTTAGCTGCCTCGCTACTTTCACACTCAACATCTCGCTATCGGAGATTTAACAATGGCAAAAGCTAAAATACACAGTGGCGCCGCCAAGCGCTTCAAGAAAACAGCCGCCGGTTTCAAGCGCAAGCACGCGTTTAAAAGCCACATCCTCACCAAAATGACGACTAAGCGTAAGCGTCAGCTGCGTGGTACCTCCATGGTGCACGACTCTGATGTCAGCAATGTTAAGCGCATGTTGCGCCTCAACTAATTTTCGTTTTGTTCATTTAATTTTCGTGAGGAAAAACCATGGCTCGTGTTAAACGTGGAGTCGAGGCGCGTCGTCGCCACAAAAAAATCTTAAAGCTGGCAAAAGGTTACTATGGAGCTCGGTCACGCGTATTTCGCGTTGCCAAGCAAGCGGTTATCAAAGCTGGTCAATACGCCTTTCGCGACCGTCGAGTTAAAAAGCGCAACTTCCGTGCACTTTGGATCACTCGTATCAACGCTCAATCACGCGCTGAAGGCTTGTCCTACAGCCGCTTGATCGCCGGTTTGAAGAAAGCCAACATCACCCTGGATCGCCGCGTATTGGCTGACCTGGCTATTCACGATAAATCTGCCTTTGCAGTAATTGTGTCACAAGCTAAGTCTGCCTTAGCCGCTTAAGCCTTTGGGTGTTGCGCATCCGAGCCTGGGGGCGATAGCGAGTTCTGAGTAATTAGGGTTCGCTTTAGGTTTTCAGCAGTTCGGATTAAAAGGGGTTGGCCTTGGCTAAACCCCTTTTTTATTAACAGCGGTATATCAACACCGTCACACCCAATCCAATATTCACCACTTAATAATTGTCACGGCAAAGCAAACTATTTGCGGCACACTGGTGCTGGGCCGATGTTTTATTGTTCGATATAACCTAGCGTTTTTTGGGATAACCACATGTCAGAACTCCAATCGCTGATTGCCGAGGCTAAAGTTCACATTGCCGCCGCAGCAGATCTTGCCGCGCTCGATCAGGTGCGCGTCGATTTTCTCGGTAAAAAAGGCCTAATTACGGCGCAGTTAAAATCCTTGGGCGCACTATCGCCGGAAGAGCGCCCTGCGGCCGGGGCAAAAATCAACGAGGCGAAAGACGCAATCAATGAAGCGCTCAACGAGCGCAAAACAGTCTTAGAGCAGGCACAGATTAACGCCCAACTGGCTGCCCAAGCGTTGGATATTAGTTTGCCAGGCCGCAATAACAGCCTGGGTGGTTTGCACCCTGTAAGCCGCACACTAATGCGCATCGAGGCAATATTTCGCGCGGCGGGTTATCAAGTCGCTGAAGGGCCCGAGATCGAAGATGATTTTCATAACTTCGAAGCCCTCAATATTCCCGCCCACCACCCTGCCCGCGCCATGCACGATACCTTCTATGTGGATCCAACCCACGTGCTGCGCACCCATACCTCGCCGGTGCAAATTCGCACTATGGAATCACAGCGACCACCTATCCGCATTATCTGCCCAGGCCGTGTTTATCGCTGTGATTCCGATATGACCCATACGCCCATGTTCCATCAGGTGGAAGGCCTGGTGGTGGATGAGCAGGTCAGTTTTGCCGATCTAAAAGGCACTATGGATCAATTCCTCAAGGCGTTTTTTGAGTCTGACGTAGCGGTACGTTTTCGCCCATCCTATTTCCCCTTCACCGAACCCTCAGCCGAAATGGATATTCAATGTACCCAGTGCCACGGCGCAGGCTGTCGCATGTGTAAACACACCGGCTGGTTAGAAGTGGGTGGTTGCGGCATGGTGCACCCAGAAGTTTTTAAGGCCTGCGGCCTAGATCCAGAAGCCGTGAGTGGTTTTGCCTTCGGCATGGGGGTTGAGCGCTTGGCCATGCTGCGCTACGGGGTTAACGACCTACGGCTCTTCTTTGAAAATGATCTGAACTTCCTCCGACAGTTTTAACATCGACTTCTTAAGCAGTTTATACCTATGAAAATTAGCGAATCCTGGTTGCGCGAGTGGGTCAACCCACCGGTTTCTACTGAGCAACTGGTGCACCAAGTCACGATGGCGGGCCTAGAAGTGGACGCCATCACCCCTGTGGCCGGGCAATTTAACGGCGTGGTTGTGGCGCGCATCATCAGCGCCGAACCCCACCCTGACGCCCAGAAATTACGCGTTTGCCAAGTAGATGCCGGCGGTGAGCCCCTGCAAATTGTCTGCGGCGCCGCCAATGCGCGGGCAGGTATTAAGGTTCCTCTAGCTCAGGGAGGTGCCCCATTGCCCGGCGGTTTAGAGATTAAAAAAGCCAAACTGCGCGGCGTTGAATCCTTTGGCATGTTGTGCGGGCAAACAGAACTGGCCGCTGGCGACGATGACAGCGGCCTGTGGGAGCTTGCGCACGACGCCCCTGTTGGCGCGGATTTGCGTGAGTATCTGCAGTTATCAGATCAAATTTTAGAGCTGGATTTAACTCCCAACCGCAGCGACTGTTTGAGCATCCGCGGGATAGCACGGGAGGTTGGTGTTTTAACTCAAGCACCGGTTAAAACCTTCGAGCAGGCGGCTCAGCCAGTTGCCAGCGATCATAAAAAATCCGTGCAGGTATTAGCACCTGCAGGCTGCCCTAGGTACCTGGCGAGAATCATCGACAACATCGATATCAAAACGCCCAGCCCTTTATGGCTGCGCGCCAAACTAGAACGCGCTGGCCTGCGCTCCATTGATGCGGTGGTAGATGTCACTAATTTTGTCTTGTTGGAACTTGGCCAGCCCCTGCACGCCTTTGATCTGGCGAAACTGCAAGGCGCTATACAGGTGCGCATGGCAACCGCTGGCGAGCAGTTGACCCTTCTGAACGATCAGCACATTAGCTTGCGAGAAGACTGCTTAGTGATTGCAGATGAGGCCCAGCCGCTGGCTTTAGCAGGCATTATGGGTGGCAAAGCCTCGGCCGTTTCCGCAACCACTCAATCAATTTTGCTCGAGAGTGCCTTTTTCAGCCCCGCCGTAATCGCCGGGCGAGCGCGCAGTTTTGGTTTACACACCGACTCCTCCCACCGCTTTGAGCGAGGGGTGGACTATGAATTACAACGCATTGCCCTAGAGTGCGCTACCGAATTGTTGCTCGCCATAGTAGGCGGCAGTGCTGGCCCTATAGTAGAAGCGGTAGCCACCGAGCAACTCCCTATTAAAGCGCCTATCCGCCTGAGCAAACAACGCCTGGCCCAGGGCTTAGGGCTGGAAATTCCTTCCGCGGAAGTTGTGCGGATGTTAACGTCCCTAGGCCTGGGGTTACAGGAAGAAACCGCCGAGCATTGGCTGTTTACTGTGCCGAGCTACCGCTTTGATATAGCAATTGAGGCGGATTTACTCGAGGAAGTAGCGCGCATTTACGGCTATGCCCGTCTGCCAACGCGAATTTCGGCTTTTGCAGTAGAAGTTGCCAATATCAGCGATAGCCAAACTGAAAAAGCGACCCTCAAGCGCCACCTGGTGAGCCGCAACTTCCAAGAAATCATCACCTACAGCTTCATCGATCCTAAACTGCACGAGACGCTCTTCCCCACTCAACCAGCTGTGCAGCTACAAAACCCTATCAGCGCCGATATGGCGAGCATGCGCACTTCTTTACTGCCCGGCCTGATTACAACACTTAAAACCAATTTAAACCGCCAGCACACCCGCGCTCAGTTATTTGAGACCGGCTTGGTGTTTGCCGCCGAGGCTGGGTACCCTCAGCAGGAGAAACTGGCCGGTTTAATCTACGGCCCACGCCACGGTTTACACTGGGCCCACGATAAAACCGACGTGGACTTTTACGATGTAAAAGGTGAAGTCGAGCTGTTGTTTGCACTGGGGGGGCGCGCCATTCAAGTCCAGGCGGCCGCCGATCTGCCCCATATGCACCCAGGCCAAGCAGCCTATGTATTGGTCGATGGCAAAACCGTAGGCGTGCTGGGCGCGCTGCATCCTGTTGTGGTGAAGAATTTAGATTTAAATAAACCTGCCTTTGTATTTGAAATTGACCTAGCCGCTTTGCGCTCGGGCAGCCTGCCACAAGCGAGCGGCATCTCTCGCTTTCCCGAAGTGTCACGAGATCTAGCACTTGTGGTAGATAAAAACCTAGCGGCCCTAAGCGTTCAAAAAGTGATTGAACACGCGGCCGGGGAAGGTTTAAAGCAGGTCACACTGTTTGATGTGTATGCTGGGCAGGGTATTGATTTAGCACGCAAAAGTTTGGCGTTTAGCTTGCTATTCCAGCATTCCTCGCGCACTCTTACAGATGAGGAAATTCAAGCCAGCCTGGATCGGGTTATCCAGCGGGTGGCAGAGGAATTTAATGCAACTCTGAGGTAAGTCTATGTCTGAATCTCTGACAAAAGCTGATTTGGCGGAGCGTTTGTACGAAGAATTGGGGTTTAACAAACGGGAAGCCAAGGACCTGGTGGACGCGTTTTTTGATACAGTGCGCGCCGCCCTGGAAGGCAATGAGAGCGTCAAGCTCTCCGGCTTTGGCAATTTTGACTTAAGAGACAAGCGCCAGCGCCCAGGCCGCAACCCCAAAACAGGCGAAGAGATTCCCATTACCGCCCGCCGGGTAGTGACGTTTAAGCCGGGCCAAAAGTTGCGCGAGCGAGTAGAGGCCTATGCTGGAACCGAGTCATAATCAAGAATTGCCGGAAATTCCCGCCAAGCGTTATTTCAGTATTGGCGAAGCCAGCGAGCTGTGCGCGGTAAAGCCACACGTTTTGCGTTACTGGGAACTGGAATTTCCCCAAATCAAACCGGTGAAACGCCGTGGCAACCGCCGCTATTACCAACGCAAGGATCTCGAGGCGATCCGCACCATACGGGGCCTGCTTTATGACAGAGGATTTACTGTGAGTGGCGCAAGGCAACAATTACTATTCGACGCCAGCCCTAAAAATACCAACGAAGGCGATGATGTCATTCAAGAGGTGTTAGCCGAATTAGAACAACTGCTAACCGAGTTGCGCCAAACGGCAAATTTACCTTAAGCATCATAAAAAACCTTGCATATAAACGAGTTTTCGGTATTATGTGCGCCTCTTACAGCACTGCTAATCTTTAAATGTTTTAAAAACAAAGGGTTAGCAGTGGTCAACGAATTCGGAGCGTAGCGCAGTCTGGTAGCGCACTACACTGGGGGTGTAGGGGTCGTGGGTTCAAATCCCGCCGTTCCGACCAATTTTTCCCCTTCTCGATTTCTCTGTCGATTAGGCACACAAAACCTCTTTTCCGTGGCGAATTATCAAGCTCTACCGATCTTACAAATCGCTACTCAATAGACACGTGATTTAATGCCAGCATTTTTGGGCTCAAGCTTCTAGTTATTTATCCCGCAGGCAATTGAGCGAATAAAATCCATCCGCATTCCTCTTTTTATAATAAAGGCCTTAATTAAGTCTATTTCAAATAGCCTTACTGGCACAAAACACCCGGGCCAGGCTGCGTTAATCTACTTATACATTGTTGCAAACTCGCGTAATCTTTAGCCGAAGTTGGCACCCCAACCTGAACTAGACAATCACAGCGCAAAAACCGTCTTATCAACAGGATTTTAGGCGCACCTGCAACTTTTAGCGTCCTCATCCCGTATATCTGCACAATACAGCCAGAATGGAAAATCACAGGGGTATTTTAATTGCGGGGATGGCTGTGGCACTTACCTTTAGTAGCAGCTAAAGGCGATCAATTAATTGTTTATACATGGCTCACCTATGAACTCACGGGATGATGAATTAATTGCACTGATTGCGCGCTGTGCGATTCGCGATCAAGCTGCGCTGAGGGAAATATTTGATCGGCTTGCGCCTTATTTAAATGGCGTGGCCCTGCGTATAGTGCGCAGCGAGGATGCAAGCAACGATGTTTTGCAGGAAGCATTTATCCAAATTTGGCAAAACGCCAGCAGTTACCGCCCCCATTTATCCAAGCCCCTTACCTGGCTCACAAGCATAGTACGCTACCGCGCGCTGGATCGTTTCGCTCAGGATAAATCACTGCGTGAGAAATTCGACCCCAACATAAGCGAGGAAGAATTTTGCGCGATTGCTGATGATAACTGTCCTGTGCGCGACGCTTCAGCCGATCAAATGCGCAACCAACTTGCGCACTGCTTGGATAGCCTAAGCACCAGCATTAAACAATCCGTGGAGCTGGCTTATATACACGGTTATTCCCGCGATGAAATTGCCGGGCAAATGAATACCAACAGCAATACGGTTAAATCCTGGTTACACCGGGGCGCACAGAGATTAAAACAATGTCTAGAAACACGCATACAGACGATTTAAATCAGCAAGCGTTTGAGTTTGTGATTGGCACATTGCGCGGCACTGAGCGCCAAGCATTCGCCCAAGTAATCACAGTCAACGCTGAGGCTGCGCGCCAAGTACATTTTTGGGAGGAACAATTAATGGCGCTACCAGAGCCGCCCCCGATACAACCTGCTCAACAGACCTGGCACAATATCGCCGCGCGCTTAAGTGGCGAAACGCCAGTAAATTCTGCCACCAGCTCGCTCTGGTGGCGTTTAAAAAATTGGCTGATTCCAGGTGCACTCGGCAGTATTTGTACCTTATTGGTGGTGCTTATTGTGTATACAGGTAGTGCACCATCCGGCAGCGAATATATTGCGGTTTTAAACGATGAGCAGGGCCGCCCTGCATTAACAGCAATCACCCGAGGTGACACAGCTAATATGCGCATACAATGGCAGCCGTTGACAATTGCCAAAAGCAAAAATTTGCAATTATGGGCCATCTCTGCACGAGATGGACAAGCGCGTTCTTTGGCTGTTTTTGACACGCCCAGTGGTGAGCAGCTGGAGCTGGATACGCCGCAACTGCGCCTGATAAAAGACGCCGACAGCCTATTACTCACGGAAGAAGATGTAGGTGGCTCTGCTATTGATGAACCCAGCTCAATTGTCGTGGCCAAAGGAATGTGTGTGCGATTTGCAGGGCGTTAATTGCTATTTTCTTACCCTATTCTCACTTTGGTGGGAATAAGGAAGAAATAAGCGCATCATCAATGCGCGTATTCTTGCCGCCTTTACACCAAAAAATTAATTAGTAATCAACTTAACTAAGAGTGAATCATCTAGGCACAGCTTCACCATGGGACATTTTATCTCGCTAAAAAACTTGCTGGCCCATAAAATGGTGGTGGGGGCTGCGATATCTGTTTTTTACTGCCCTATAATGGCATTACCTTTAATGGTATTAGAGGCGCCTATAAAAGATCCAGAATTAGCCCGCTGTATCGATGAACACATGAGCCGCCAGCAAATCAAAGACGCGGCAGTTCTTTTGGAATTACAATGCGCCAACCGAGGCATAGTGAGCACAGAAGGACTAGAGCAGTTGACTCAACTACAGAC
>DAOQGS010000154.1:0-7501 GCA_035338675.1 Cellvibrionaceae bacterium | reverse complement strand
GTTGCGGGCAAAGGTGTAAAACACTACCGAATAAAACAAGGCGATAAACCCTGTGGTGGCCACCGCCCAGCGCCAGCCGTTGTCGCCGCCATAAAAAGCCGCTAATACCGGCAGTACACCGGAGGCCACGGCGGCACCAAAATTACCCCAGCCGCCGTAAATCCCTTCGGCAAAACCCACTTCTTTGGCCGGGAACCACTCGGATACCAAGCGGATGCCGATCACAAACCCCGCGCCCACAAACCCCACCAAAAAGCGCATTAGGGCGAGCATCTCAAAACTATCAGCTAGGGCATAGCCAAAACAAAAACAGGCGGATACGGCCAACAAAAGGCTATAGGCGAGCCTGGGGCCGAATTTATCCACCAACACACCAATAAGGATACGGGCCGGAATGGTAAGCGCCACGTTCAAAATCAGTAGCGCTTTTACCTGGCCATCGGTGAGGGCGAAGGCTTGTTTAATAAAGGGCAACAAAGACGCCTGGCTAAACCACATGATGAAGGTGATAAAAAATGCGAACCAGGTGAGGTGCAGAATTTTGATTTTGCCTTCATGAAAGGCAAACAGATTGATGGGCAGCATAGAGCAAACTCAGAGTGGGGTTTGCAAAGCTTTAGCAATATCGAGGCCATTCAATTTATGTATTTGTTTTTATTGGGTTTATTTTTTATATGCACCATAACATTGCCAAAATAAGTGCCGATAGCCTCGCTTTGTAGCCATCAAAGCACTGATTAGTGCAATATTTTTGCCCTACATACAACCAATAGGCACCAATTTAATTCACTCTAAACTGGAAATAATTTCTATTGATGGTGCCAAGCGCATTTTAAGTGCCCTTAAATAGCCCCAATAAAAGGGAGTTTTTCAGTGGAGGCGCTCTGAGTAAGTCTGAATTCGCGGCTATTTGCACTCTGCTCACCCTGCCTGGCCTGGCGGGTTTAATTTCAACTGGGCGTCAGGCCTAAAATCCCTATCCATAGCTTAAGAAGCAGGCAATCGCTAACCCATGGCGCCATAGCGATTTAATTCCCGATGAAATTCCAACTCCGCCAAGGGGAACATCAGGTTAAGAATTTGCTTAGGGAGCAGGCCCCAAATTTCCCTCCTGTGGCGGTTATGCCATCAGGCCAGGCATTGGCCATGAGCGCCAGCGAGGCCTCCAGAGGGATTGAGCATGAGCGAGAACAACTAATGCAGCGGCGGGGCGAGATTTGGCTGCGGCAGCGAGCCTGCAAACTGGTGCAACCACTGCTCAAACTCGGCCACCGGCAGCGGTTTGCTAAACAAAAAGCCCTGCACCTGTTCGCAGTGCAGGCGCTTAAGCTCCTGCAGCGTGGCCTCGTCCTCCACCCCTTCTGCCACCACACTCAGGCCAAAGTTATGGGCTAAATCCAGAGTGGAGCGCACGATCATGGCGTCTTGATCGTCGCTGAGCAGGTCGCGGATAAACGAGCGGTCGATTTTTAGGGTTTGAATTGGCAGGCGTTTTAAATAGGCCAAAGAGGAATAACCGGTGCCAAAATCATCGATAGCAAAGCGCACGCCCATATTATTGATACGGTGAATAACCATCAGGGTGCGCTCAGGGTCGCTGATTAATGTGCTTTCGGTAATTTCAATTTCCAACCGCTCCGCAGGCAACCCATGGGCCGAGAGGGTTTGTTCAATACACTGGGGGAAGGCGTTTTCCATCAGGTTGCGGGCGGAGAGGTTAATGGAGACGATTAAATCCAACCCACTGTTCTCCCACTGGCGCGCCTGAGCCATGGCGGTCTCCAATACCCACAGCCCCAAGGGCTGAATTAAATCGCCGGATTCGGCCAGGGGGATAAACTCGTTGGGGGGGATTAAACCGAGGGTTGGGTGCTGCCAGCGCACCAGGGCTTCACAGCCGATGCAGCGCCCGCTGGCTAAATCCACTCGCGGCTGGTAGTGCAGAATCAAATCGTTGTTGCGAATAGCGGCGCCCAACTCCGCCAACAGGGTCAGCCGCCGAGGGCTGTGAAAATCAAACTGCGGCTCATAAAACAAGGCGCCGGAGGACTGCTGTTTGGCTTTATACATGGCCACGTCGGCGCAGCGCAGCAAGCCGTGGCTGCTATCGCCGTGGTCGGGGAACAGCGCCACGCCAATACTGCCGCCCAGCTCCAGGGTTATGCCCTCAATTTGAATGGGTTGGCGCAGGCTGGTCTTCACCGTGTTGGCCAGGCGCATGGTGGCGTCTTTGTCTTGAATTCGGGTTACTAAAATGGCGAACTCATCGCCGCCCAAACGGTACAAATAAGCGCCGTAGCTGATTAGCAGCGCCTGTAAGCGCTGAGCAACTTGCTTGAGCAGTTGATCCCCCACGGCGTGGCCAAGGGTGTCGTTAACCTCTTTAAAGCGGTCTAAATCCAGCAGCATCAGGGCCAGTTTTTGGCCGCGCTCCTGGGCGTTGCGGATAGCGGCGCGGGCCACATCGTGCAGGCGCGAACGATTGGGCAGGCCGGTTAATAAATCGTGATTGGCGTTGCGCTCAATTTCCCGTTTGGAGTGCAGTAATTCAGCGTTGGCGCGAATGCGCTCGGTGATATCTGAGGCGATGCATAAATACCCCGTCACCTCGCCTAGGTTATTGCGTAGAGCCGTAACCGATAACAGAATCGGCAAGGTGCTGCCGTCCTTGCGCACATAGGTCCATTCGCGCTCGTCCACAGCGCCCTCTAATACCCGCGCCACCAAGGTCTCAAAGCCGCTGACCACCGGGCGGGCGAGTTCTTCAGTCGCTTCCTGGGCGCGGCGGCGCAGTTCATTCTCGGCGTGAAAGCGCGCCGGTGTGCTTTTGCCGATGATCTCGCGGGCGCTGTAGCCCAACATGCGCTCGGCCGCGCGGTTAAAGGTGTGGATAATGCCTTTGTCGTCGGTGGCGATGATGCTGTAGTTGGCGCCGTCGAAGATGGCCTGCTGTAGGGTATTGAGCTCGCGGATTTGATTTTCCGCCCGCTGCCTATGAGTGATGTCGTGTAGACACACGATGTGGTGCAGGCGGCCGCGCAGCATGAGAGGGGTAATGCCCATTTCAGTATCAAACTCCACCCCGTCAAAACGCTTGTGGCGCCAGATTAACTGCTGCGGCCTGCCGTGGCGGGCGGGGCCAAAGGTAAGCTCTTCAATATCGGCGGAGCGGCGTCCATCCGGCTGGAACTCAGCCCAAAAGGCGCGCAAGGGCACCTGGGTTAAATCCTCCCGGCGGGCGCGAAACATATCCAAAGTGGCCTTGTTGCAATCCACTATGCGATTGCCGCGCAAAACCGCTATGGCATCACCGGCGGCTTCGAAAATTTTTAAATAGCGCTCCTCGGTCTCCCGCAGTTTGTGAAAGACAAAAAACTGGCCCAGCAAATCGGCAATTGAGCAGGCAAATACCTCCTCATCCGGCAGCCACGCCTGGCCTTGGCCCCTGCGCTCCCAGCGGATAAAGCCACCCACCTGCCCTTCCGTACGCACCACAGCATCCAACAGGCTGCCTATGGAATTCTGTTGCAGCTGTGCATAAAAGCTGGCCAAGCGGCTGTCATTGAGGGCATCTGCCGCAGCGACGACGCGGTAATCATCCAGCGCCGCGCAAAAGTCTGGGTGGTCGGCGCGCTTAAGCAGGTGCCCTAAATGCGGCTGCACCTGTTGCCCATCGCTAAATAAGGCTTGGCAGCGCAGATCGAGCCTGGACTCGCTGTAACACCATACGCTACAGATGTGCGCCCCTAAGGCCTCGGCGCTGGTTTGGCTAATAAGCTGCAAACCCTCTAGATAATCTTCCCCCCATAGCCGTTGCTCCTGCATAAGAGCACTGTAAACGGCGTGAAGATGGGCAGCTGTGGCGCTGAACGGGCGGTGGCTCATGGGGGCACAATTCTTATTAGATAAATCAATCGATACTGCAGCAAGCGCGTAAAACCAAGCTAAAAGACCGCCAGGCAAATTCGCCCGGACTTAGAGGAGTATAGAAGAAGAAACACAATTATCCCGGCGCCAACTAGGGATTGTGGTTATTTGCCAACCGCACCGCAGAGCCATTTTGGGCCTACTTGCCCCAGAGGTGGCCTGAGTAAGTACAAGCTTAGCCGGATACCTATGGCCCACGGGGCTAGCTAAAGCCAGAGTTAGCAATCGTGGCGTAAAGGCGAGCAGCGGCGTAGCTCAACCACCAAGGTTTTAAGACTGGCCGGGAAATGCGCAGAGCGCTGTCGGCCTGGGGTAAGTTTGGTTACAATGCGCGCTTTTTCTCAAAACCACCGGCAGACTCGAGGTCTTTATGTTTAACCCCAATGAAACCCTGGCTCACTTTGACCCTGAAATATGGGCATCCATCCAGAACGAAGGCCACCGACAAGAAGAGCACATCGAGCTTATCGCCTCTGAAAACTACACCAGCCCCCAAGTAATGGCCGCCCAAGGCACCAAGCTCACCAATAAATACGCCGAGGGCTACCCCAGCAAACGCTATTACGGCGGCTGTGAATATGTGGACACCGCCGAAGCCCTCGCCATCGAGCGCGCCAAAACCCTGTTCGGCGCCGACTACGCCAACGTCCAACCCCACTCCGGCTCCCAAGCCAACGCTGCCGTTTACCTGGCCCTGTTAAACCCAGGCGATACCATTTTAGGCATGAGCCTAGCTCACGGCGGCCACCTCACCCACGGCGCCAAGGTGAGCGCCTCCGGCAAACTCTACAATTCTGTGCAGTACGGGCTGAACCCGGAAACTGGCCTGGTGGACTATGAAGAAGTGGCCCGCCTCGCCCGTGAACACAAACCCAAAATAGTGGTGGCGGGTTTCTCCGCGTATTCACAGATTATGGATTGGCAAAAATTTCGCGCCATTGCCGATGAAGTGGGTGCTTATTTATTGGTGGATATGGCCCACGTGGCAGGCCTGGTGGCCGCTGGCCTCTACCCATCGCCAGTGGCCATTGCCGATGTGACCACCTCCACAACCCATAAAACCCTGCGCGGGCCCCGCGGTGGTTTAATTCTGGCGAAGAAAAACGAAGAAATTGAAAAGAAATTAAATTCCGCCGTGTTCCCAGGCTTTCAAGGCGGCCCATTAATGCATGTGATCGCTGCCAAAGCGGTGAGCTTTAAAGAAGCCATGAGCCCAGACTTTAAAACCTACCAGGCGCAAGTAATTAAAAATGCTAAAGCCATGGCTAAAACCTTTATTGAGCGCGGCTTAAAAATTGTCTCCGGCGGCACCGAGAACCATTTAATGCTGGTGGATTTAATCGGCAAATCCTACACGGGTAAAGACGCCGACGAAGCCCTTGGCAACGCCAATATCACTGTTAACAAAAACGCCGTGCCCAACGATCCGCGCTCACCCTTTGTTACCAGTGGTTTGCGCGTAGGCACACCAGCGGTCACCACGCGGGGCTTTAAAGAAGCTGAGTGCATTGATCTTGCCAATTGGATGGTGGATGTTTTAGACAGCCTGGAAAACGGCACCAGCGAAGCCACCATTGCCGCAGTGAAAGACAAAGTTTTAACTTTGTGCAAAAAATTCCCGGTATACGCGGCGGAATAATTCTGCACAGATTCAAGGGCACGGACGCCCTATTCTTTTAGAGTTTTGAAAATAACGTCAGCTGGCTGACGCGAATAAACGACTGCTGGGTCGCTTCCAACACCATAGATTGTTGCGATAAACGCGTTGCCGCCTCGGCATAATCCAAATGGCTTAAATCACTCAAAACCTTCTCGCCTACTACTTTAGTATCCAGATGCTGTGACTCAGTGGAGTCCAAAGTATTCACCCGCGCACCAATGGTAGACACCACATTTAATACACTCGTCTGCGCAAAATTTAAATTATCCAGGGTGGATGCCACCACACCGGTAATAGCCTGCCGGGAGGCAGTTGAGCCGTCGTAGGCTTTAAGGGTTTCGCTAAAACGCGCCAGGGTAGTCAAAATATCCTGGCGATTGGAGGAATCCACAAAAGCCCGGTCACCCGGTATGGCTAACACGCCATCCGTGCTTTGGCTGCCCGCAAGTGTAGTAAGCCCCGTCACCGTATCCGCCGCAGCAGAACCACCGCTAATCGAGAAATTAATTCCCTGATCCATATGAAAACCCTGGGCGTCTACGCGAATACCAAGGCTTGCTAAGCGCGCCGCATTGCCATTGGCAACATCATTTAAATTCGCCGCCAAATCGGCGGTATTGGTGATATTGGCATCCAACACCAGAGTTTGCGTAATTCCACCTGCGCGAATCTGCAGCGTTTGTGGGCTGGTGGAAAAATCAAACGGCCCGGTGGGCAAGGCCGAACCAAATGCTTGCGTTGCAGGCACAGGCGCGACCCCCGAAACAGGATTACCACTAATTTTTACCGCAACCCCCGCAACCGTAATTTCCTGGCCGGGCGTATAGGGTTGGTTGCTGAGCAATATTCGGCCGGTGGATTTTTCCGTAGCGGTAAAGTTTTTCCCCTGCGGCACAACATTGCCGTCGGCATTAAAGGTAATGACTATGTCTTCCGGGTAAAATTTATCGTAAAGAGTTTGATCCACCACTCGCCCGACGCTTATTTTTACAGGCGGATCGGATTTATTTGATGGGCTGACATAGGTATTGATTGTATTGGTGCTACTGGGTACATCCACAAAAGCGGTTTTACCCGAATCAGTGGCGGGAACAAAGGTATTATTGGCAACTTTAATTTTCTGTTGGCCTTCATCGCCATTGTAACGAAAGCCGCTCAAAGCATCGCCGGTAAAGGGCTGTTGGCGGCTTTTAAAGCCTGCAAAAATATAATCGCCATTGGCATTTTTGGTATTCACCAAATTCATCAGCTCCTGCAGCCGCGAATCCACCTCGCTGGCGTAGGCGGCATATTCATTTTTACTCAGGGTTGCCGTATTGCCTGCAGAAATCGCTAACTCTTGGATGCGGTGAATTAAATCCGTTACCCCGTTTAAGCTTGTTTCAGTCAAGCTAAGGCTATTGCGGGCAGCATTAATATTGGCAGAATACTGCTTCACGTTGGCCAATTCTTCATTGAGCTGCAGAATTTTTGTGGAGGCAACCGGGTCATCTGCAGGGGTTAACACCCGTTTACCGGAGGAAATTTGCTCCTGGGTTTTTGTGATCGCGCCACTTAGGTCACTCATATTGCGGTTGGCAATATCAAATATTTGCAATGAGGAAATACGCATAGAACACCTAGAATACAGTTCAACCTGTTATCTTACGCAGTATCCGTGCCAGAGATAGCATCACGCAAACGCACAACCCACCAAAGCAGCGCTGTAACTATTCAACACCGATGATCCCTCTTCCGCGCGGGCGGAAAATTAAGAGGAATCGCACTGCCAAAGAGGTGGATACAGAATAATTCAAACTGTTATTAACCCGGCGGCATGGATGCCGCAACGGCGGTGCAAACCGCCGTGAGCTGCCCTAAAACAAGGAAATCCACGCATTTTCGCCAGTTTTAGGGCAGCGAAGGCTAAATAGA
>DAOQGS010000153.1:0-7547 GCA_035338675.1 Cellvibrionaceae bacterium | reverse complement strand
AAGCAGCTCCTCTTCAAGTTCTTCTACAAGCTCCTCCTCCAGCTCTTCCTCTGGCCGCACCAGTTCGTCAAGCTCATCCAGTTCCAGCTCATCATCGTCCTCAAGTTCATCCTCTAGCTCATCGTCCAGCTCTTCAAGCTCTTCATCGGGTATCGCCAACGATGCGCTCATTTTAGTGCCCGATGCGTCCTGGGCCTGTGGTGCGCCAGAGGGAATTCCATCGCCTGCACTGGGCACCTTAGTGATGAACGCCACCTTACAAATTGGCGGGATTCACGAGGTGGGTGAAACTCAATATGGCCAGCGCCGCTTATTGGATGTAACCGGCGGTAATTTTACCGGCCCGCGCATTCAAGGCACGTTTTTAACCGGTGGTTTAGAGCTGGAATTAATTTTGGCCAATGACGCGCTGGAGCTGGAGCAAATAGATATTTTGCGCAGCCAAGATGGCGTGCCTATTTATGTGCGCACCTGTGGCTTTGCTCAAGCCGGTGCAAACCAATCGCGGTTTATCGCCGATTTTGAAGTGGCCAATAGCAGCAGTTACGCCTGGTTAAATAAGGGCAAATACGCAGGTACTCGCACGGTAAATGAGCGCACGGGAACTGTAGAATTAGCCATTTATGATATTTCTCAAGTGAGTTCAACCGGCACCAAGGTGCAATTAAAAGATCCCACCGGAGTGCCCAATCAACCGTGGGAATGCGCCACTACTACGGGCAGCAAGGGCTCTAGTGTATTTACCGAAACGGTCACCCTAGGCTCGTCAATTTCGGTAGGCGCCAGTAAACGCGGTACCCGCAATATTATCCCCATTACCGGCGGTAACGTCAGCGGCCGTTTTAAAGGCACGGTGTTGCCCGGTGGGGCGGACTATCAATTAATTGGCTCGAGTACCAAACTCGATGCTCGTTATACCCTAGCCAGCAGTGATGGCGAATATGTCATAGTGCGCAATTGCGGCGCCTTCGGTGCCTTAATTCCACAGTTTGAAGCGCGCAAAAATGGTCCCTATGCGTTTTTAAATGATAATAAATATCTAAGTTCAGACCCAGGCTCAGCCAGTGGCGGTGTTTCAATTACCTTTTACGAGCGCAAATAAACAGTACTAATCTGGCGGTAAAATTAATCAGGATTGACGGGCGCCCACAAGGGGGCGCCCCTACTGCTGTATGCGAGTTAGGAAATTCTCTAAATAAGTGCATAGCGTTTTAGCCGGGATAAAAAACTAACCCGGCATAAAAATCCCGCTGCCAAAAAATACTCGTGTTTTTTATCGCCCATAAAAAAAGCCCCCGGCTTTATCCAAACCGGGAGCAAGATGGGTTGTTTCTTTCAACACTTGTTGCTCTCTTGCCAACCTTTCCGTCTGTGCAACAGCCGATTAGGCCTGATGACTGGGCGCTGTTTTAGCATTAGCCTGTTTACGGGTGACCCACAGGCTTGCCACTATGCTTAAACTAATTACTACAACAACAAAACCTAAAGACAATGCAATCGGCATATGGAACCAGGGGGTAATTAATAGTTTGGTGCCGATAAATGCCAGCACCACGGCAAGCCCGTATTTGAGCAGGTGAAAGCGCTCGGCCATATCCGCCAGTAAAAAGTACAGCGCACGCAAGCCCAAGATGGCGAAAATATTAGATGTGGCGACGATAAACGGGTCAGTTGTGATGGCAAAAATGGCCGGAATGGAATCTACAGCGAATACCAAATCTGACACCTCAACTAATATCAGCACTAAAAACAGCGGCGTAAAATACAGCACACCCTCTTGGCGCACGGTGAATTTTTCACCGTGTAATTGTGGGGTGATCCGTATATGTTTGCGCGCCCATTTTACCAGCCAGTTTTCGTTCATATCCTGTGCTGAATCTGACGCCCACAGCATTTTAATGCCCGTAAATAACAGGAAGGCTCCGAATATATACAGTATCCATTTAAATTCTTGTACCACCCAGCTGCCCAGTAGAATCATTATGATGCGCATCACTATGGCGCCGAGCACACCATAAATTAATACCCGTCGCTGGTATTCAGGCGGTACTGCAAAGGCTGAGAAAATTAACAAAAAGATAAATACATTATCCACCGATAGGGATTTTTCAATTAAATAGCCGGTGAAAAATTCCAGTGCCTTTTGGTCGGCAATTTCACTGCCCAGTGTACCCGTTAGGTGCCACCACAAACCGGCATTAAACGCGATGGCCATGGCAAACCACCCAATAGACCAGCCAGCGGCTTCTTTAACACTCACCTTGTGGGCCTTGCCTGCGCCAAACACAAATAGATCCAGCGCGAGCATGATAAAAACAAAACTGAGAAAACCAGCCCACAACAGTGGGCTGCCAATACTAATTGCGTCGTTCATGTTATGCCCTCGATAGGTTGCGCAGCGCTTCGATGCGTTCGCTCAACGGCGGGTGAGTCATAAATAGGCGTTTAATGCCATCCATGCCGCCACCTGCAATACCAAAAGCCGCTAAACGATCAGGCAGAGGAGCAGGGTGTAAGGAATTTAAACGCTCCAGCGCGGCAATCATATTCGCGCGCCCTGCCAGTTGCGCACCGCCTAAATCGGCGCGAAATTCCCGCTGGCGAGAGAACCACATAACAATAATGGATGCGAGCACACCGAGAATTAATTCGGCAATTATCATGCTGATAAAAAACGCAGGCCCAGTGCCCTGTTCAGTGCGGAAAATAATTTTATCCACCAGGTGGCCAATAATGCGTGCAATAAAAATGACAAAGGTATTCACCACTCCTTGAATTAACGCCAGGGTTACCATATCGCCATTGGCGATGTGGGCGATTTCATGGCCGATTACCGCTTCGGCTTCTTGCTGTGTCATCTGTGCTAACAGGCCCGACGACACAGCAACCAACGCCTTATTTTTATTCATGCCGGTGGCAAAGGCATTTACCTCCGGCGAATCAAAAATCCCCACCTCCGGCATGCCAATGCCGCTGTGTTTGGCGTAGTGTTGTACTGTTGCCAGCAGCCAAGCCTCCTGATGGGTAGCGGGTGTTTCAATCACCCGCACACCCATGGATTTTTTGGCCATCCATTTGGATATTGCTAAGGAAATAAACGCGCCGCCAAAACCCATTACGGCGGCAAATACTAATAAAGCGTTAAGGTTCAGGCCATTGGCATTGAGAAAAGGCTCTGCGCCCAGTAAGCGCATGGATAGTGAGAGCACTAATACAATGGCCAGGTTGGTGGCAAGAAATAACACTATACGTTTCATATCTATGTCTCCTCAGCAAGCATTAAAAATTACGATGTAAAGCTTTGCGGCACGTCCATTAGGGGCGCCGTAAAGCGTCTAAATTGAAATTTACGTTTGCGCTCTAACTTGCGCGTTAAACTCTGGTTGGCCCTCTCCATGGCTTTGTCTACGGCGGTGTATAAATCGGCTTGCACTTCTGCAATCACTACCACCGCACCGCCCACTAAAGGGATTTGTATCCGGCAGAGTTTATCCAGGCCGCCTTTTGGGCCGTTTAAGTCATCTAAACGTACAATGACCTGCTGCAGGCTTTGCTGGGCCCAGCCGAGGGCGTAATCAGCGCGGCGCTCCACATGGCTGCGCAGGCTGTCAGTTAATGAAAACTTGCCGGTGTGTATGTCGATACGCATAGGAATTTCCTCTTGGCTGTTGCGAATAAAGGGATACCACGCAATTGATGCTAGTGAATTAGAATGCGTCCAGCAAATCGAATATAATTGATGGAAGCATCGAAATTTTCGATTACTACAGGGGGGCCTATGAACAACCTCAATTACAAACATCTGCGTTATTTTTGGATGGTGGCGCGCACCGGCAGCATCGCTAAGGCTGCCGAACAGCTGCATTTAACGCCCCAATCCATCAGCGGGCAGCTCACCGAATTTGCTTCGGTATTGGGTGTGGAATTATTTCGCCGCGCCGGCCGCAATTTAGAAATTACCGATGCCGGCCGCCACGTGCTCACCTATGCTGAGGAGATATTTTCCTTGGGCGATGAATTACTCGGCGCTATTCACAACCAGCGGGAGAAAAAATCCGTGCCCTTTGTGGTGGGTATTGCCGACTCGGTGTCCAAATCCGTAGCCTACCGTTTATTGGAGCCAGCCTTATTTTTGCCCGAACCGATTCGTTTAATTTGTCGAGAGGGGCGCTTGGTAGCGCTGTTGGCGGAATTGTCGGTACATCGGTTGGATATGATTATTGCCGATAAACCCATGCCGACGAATCTCAATGTGCGCGGGTTTACTCATTTATTGGGGGAGAGCGGTTTAACCGTATTTGGCGCTAAAGCGCTGGTAAAAACTCTGCGCGGCAATTTCCCTAAATGCCTGGATGATGCACCTTTTTTATTGCCGGGCGACGACACCGCCACCCGCGCCAAGCTTGAGCATTGGTTTGAGAAACACAATGTGCACCCGAGAATTACCGGTGAATTTGACGATAGCGCATTAATGAAAGCCTTTGGCCAGGCCGGTGCGGGTTTATTTGTCGGCCCCTCCACTATCAGTGCCCATATTGAAGAGCAATACGACGTTAAGGCCATAGGGCAAATAAAAGAAGTTACCGAGCAATTATATGTAATTAGCACGGAGCGGCAATTAACCCATCCGGCGATTGTGGCGGTGAGCGAAAAAGGCCGCAGCGATGTATTCGGTGCGCGCGGTACAACTAAACGCACGAACTAATAAACTTTTCTTGGTTTTTTCTGGTGGCTTAAATGAGCTCAATACTGTTGCGCAGAATTTCTTAAGAAATCTCTAACAGCCTGTTGAAATACTACATTGCTAGCTCTAGCGCCGTTTGAATGTGCAAAAAATACTCATTCACTGCGTGTACTGGCTGTGTGGAAGCAATGAATACACATCATTTCAGACACGCCGTAAATACATCCTTGTAGGCTCGTCAAAAAGGTCCTTCTTTTTGGCGGTCTGAAACGATGTATATTCATTGCAGGTGGCTCGGTAGTAAATTCCGCTTTTTTTTTGGCAAAATCGCTTAGCCTGCGCTTCGCCGCCTATATTTTTAAGAGGTTCCTTAATTAAAAGGCACAAAAAAGCCCAAGACGCTAATTAGGCAAATCTTGGGCTAAACGGCTACAACCTTAAAGCTGATCTACTGCTATTAAATCCGTTTGGCCTCTATTTAGGGCGTGTTGCCAAAACCTATATAACCACTGCAATGCAACCACTCCGACGGCGCGCCGCCACCGCAGCGGTTATTGCCGTATGCACCGGTATTTTCCGTTTGTTGCTCCGCCTGGCGGGTTTGCCCGTTCACCGTAATATAATCCACTTGTACATCCCGGCCAGTTGCGTCATTGGTGAAATTAACCCGAATGGCGCCGCTATTGGTAGTGGAAAAGGCATAATCGGCCATGCTGGTGGTCAGGGTCCAGGTTTTTAGGCTCACACCATTAATTAATAACGACACAGACTCAGTACCTGCCACACCGCGCATGCGCACTACAATATTTTTTGCCGCAGTGCCGGAGCTGGATGACGAGCTGCTTGAAGAACTACTGGATGAAGAACTGCTCGATGATGAACTAGAGCTACTTGAAGATGAACTGCTCGAAGATGAGCTACTCGACGAGCTGCTGGATGAACTAGAGGAACTGCTCGATGAGGTTCCTGACGAACTGCTGGATGAACTGCTGCTGGAGGACGAAGAGCTGCTACTGGAAGAAGAACTTGACGAGCTAGATGAACTGCTCGAAGAGCTACTTGAGGAGCTTGAACCACTACAGCCAACAACGCCGCCACAAGGGTCTTGGGTGCCCTCCACCAAATAAATATTGTCGATATAAATATCCTCTACATTATTGCCCACATTCATCACCATACGTGCGTTGGTAAGTGAAGTGGTCATAGTGAAGGGATAAACAAAGCGTTTCATGGTGGTGGTGAGCGCTTGGCCGGAACCGATTTTAGAAAAATCTTCATAGGGCGATGCTGCTCGTTCAATTTTAATTTCTGCATTGCGATTGGCCGTGGCGCGGGCATCAAACGCAAATACATAGGATTTACCGCTGGTAAGCGTAATATTGCTTTGGTTGGGTTGAATATTCCAACTAGCGGTGCCGCCATTAGTAATATTTACAAAATATTGCCCGCTTACCACGGAACAGGTTGCCGCGCCGCTATTGATGGTGCAGGTCCAGCCGGTGGTGCCGTTGGCGAAATTGCCATTGCTAATTAAATTAGTTGGCGTGGTAGTGCCTGCACTGGTGGTAGCGGTGGCGGTAATTGCGCTGGAAACACCCTGGCCATTAAATGCTTCTACCCAGAAATAATAAGGCGTACTGGCATTTAATCCGCTGGCAATAAATGAGGTAGCGTTGGCTGCAAGCGTCGTTAACGCGCTTACAGGTTTGCTGTTGGTGGTGTTTTGATACACATAAAAACCCTGCTCCGCATCGTTATTATTACCGGCATTATCCGTCCAGTTTAATGTGATGGCCGATGAGCTTGTGGCCTGAGCAGTTAAATTGCTCGGCGCAGCCGGAGGATTTGGCGTAGTGCCAGTGCTGCCCAAAGGATCTAACGCCAAAAGAGCAGGCGCAACCTCGGTGGCGTAATAGGCTACGGCCACTAATGCGGCATTGGCGTCGATGGAAATTTCCCGCGATGACCAACCGGTGCCGGTGGGAGCAAACATTTTTAAACCGGGTTTGGAATTAAATGCGGGCATATCCGGGTCATCCGCATTGGTCCAGTTATTCGGCCCGAGTACTAATTTACCCGGCCAAGCGGTGCTGCTATCAGCGCCATCGTGGGTGCGCTCCACAGCGTTTTCAAAAATGCTGGAATAACCGGTGGCGGTAAACATGGCGAGGTTCATGGCATTAATGCCTGCCATATGGTCTAACACCTGAATTGCACTGCGGGCATAGGCAGCTGCAGAGGGAATGAGATTTTTGGCTTTTTGAATTTCCGCCGCCGCCATTAAAATACGCGCATCATTTAATGCATTGCGGTGGGAACCCCAGCGCACATTATTATCAGCCGTATCCTGATCGCCATTATTCCACTGGGTGGAATTGGGGTTCCAGGTTACGCCTGGATAACCCAAGGCTTGGTTCGCGCGAATCTCATCGGCTTTTTGCAGAATATTCGCTTTTAACGTATCTAAATTCAGCGTGTGCAAACTTTGATTGGTTAATAGGGATAAGTTTGCCTCCATAGCCACTGCACCCCACCAGTAGGAAGATGCTTCATTAAACCTTGGGCTACTGGTAATCAGACTTGCCAGTGCAGTGGCATCCGCCGTAATGCCTAATTTTAACGCCGCCAGATAATTCTCCACTAAGGCTGCGTATTCATCGTCCTGGGTATTATTTTTATCGGTAACACAATTATCCCGGGTGGATTTTGGGTTGCGGTAAATACTGTACACATCGTTATCCGGGTACATACCGCCTTCACCACCGAAGGCATCAATTTGTTTGCAGGTCAAAGGTTCCGTGCGGGCATTAGTCAGCGCCGTTTTGGCTTTTTGGTAGGCGCTATTGGCGGTGGCGCTGGTGCC
>DAOQGS010000152.1:0-7578 GCA_035338675.1 Cellvibrionaceae bacterium | reverse complement strand
ATAAGGGCCAATGCCAGCGCCCACAGCAGCACTTCCAGGGTGCGGGCGGTGATGGCAATCACCTGCTCCCAGCGGGCCCGGTCAGTGTCTTGCGCAGGTGTGCTCTCCCAGTCCCAGCGCCAGTGGTGTACCAGGCGGGTTTCCTTGCGGTGGAAGTCTTCTCCCGCCAGCACAGCGGCAACTCTTGCCTGCTCGGCGGGGTAATGGGCGATAAGTTCCGGGGCGGGTTGCAGCTCGCTAAATAAGCTGGCGGGGTTGGCTAAACGCTCTAGCGCCTGGCTGATCTGACTGGTTTGTTGGTCTTTTGTCTGCGGCTGAGCTGCCTGCGATTGTGCCTGTGCTGCCTGCGATTGTGCCGACGGTGCCAAACCAGGCGCCCACAGGCAGCTGCCCAACAGGATGAGTAGGAGCGCAGGGCTTAGGCGCTTGGCGAGGGTTCTAAAGCTGATGTCTATGTCCCAGGCTTCCAGCCAAATGCGCCGGTTTAAATACAGGGCGAAACCGGTGGCGACAAAAAACGGCGCTACCAGGGTGCTCACCAAGATGTACAGGCTGTTATAACCTGCGGCAAAGGTGTCGCTTGCCAGCCACTCGTGCAGCTGCGCAAAGCCCCAATCCAGATCCCGCGGCGCTAGGGTATAAGCCAGGATCAAAAGGGATAACAACAAAAAGCCTTCCATATGCGCCAACAACAGGGCCACCTTAGATGCAGTGGCGGCGTTATCGCCCGCCAAATGCTTAAGCCGCTGCTGCCGCGCCTTGCCGGTTTGTCCCTCGAGAACAGTGAGGGCGCAGTTGTAGGCCCGCCATAGGCTTAAGCGGCGCCAGAGCAGGCTTGCCAGCCAGTCTTTGGCCAAGAGTAGCGGGGCGTTTTTGAGTACCTGGGCTGTGCTGGGAATACTGGTAAAAATCGCCTGGCTCAGAAAGTAGAGTAAAAACCGCTCCCACAGAGGTTTGCCCAGCCAGTATAAAAAGGCCGGCCAGAAGGCGAAGCGCGCCGGTAGCAACCAGCTGAGCAACAGCCAAGGTGCCGCCAGGGCCAGCCAGATTTTGACCATGGGCCACCACCAGTGGCGGCCCATCTGGACGCCCAAATCGCAGGCCTCCCAGGCGCTGCGAGGGCGAATTTCAATGGCGCGGCGCTCAAGCTCCACGGCGGCGCCCCGCAAACCAGAGGTATGCAGCCACACATACCCAGCCGAGGGCGCCCACCGCATATTTAAGGCCGGGGGGGAGCAGGTTATTCGACGACCAAAAGGCCTCAATAAAAGCCGCCACTACCAGCATTAACCCCGCCCCCATGGCCAGCACAATGGCCTGCGCCCCCGCCAGGCGCAGCGCCTGCAGGCGGGGCAGGCGGCCGGGGGCCACCAGGGCGAGGCCCAATTTAAGACCCGCCACAGCGGCAATCACAATAGCGGTGAGCTCAAAGCTGCCGTGGCCTATGACAAAAGTAAAAAACGTCTGCTGATAACCCAAATGGGTCAAATGGGCCGCCGCGCCCCCCAACATCAGGCCGTTGTAGAGCAACAGCAGGAGGCTGCCAACCCCCAATAAGAGCCCGCTGGCGCAGGTGCGAAAGGCCACGCCTATGTTGTTGCGGATGTAAAAGCCGAACATCTCCCAATTGGTGCCTGAGTCGCGGGCCTCCCCCAGGGTGATATTGTCCGGCTGGTACATGTTCTCCAGGTGCTGCACCGCCTGGGGTGGCATCAGGCTGTAGATAAGATCCGGCTGGAAGCTCAGGGCCCAGGCGAGGCCCAGGGCAGGCAGGTAAAACAGTGCACTCACCAGGGCAAACAGGCGCGCTTCCCGCCGCACAGCTGAGGGGAAACCGCTGATCACAAAGCGCCAAAACGCCTGCACAAAGCGCGTGGGCCGCCGGTAGAGGTAGCGCTGGCCGCGCACCACTAAATCCGCTAGTTGCATCTCCAATTGGGCAGTGTACTGGCGGCGCTCGCACAGGGCGTGGGCCTGGCAAATCTGCCGGTAATGGTGGGCAAATTGGGGGGAGGGCACGGCGCGAGCGCTGGCTTCAAGGACGCTAAGCTCTTCGGCAAAGGCCCGCCAAAGGGGCTCGCCGCGCCGTTCAAAGTCCGCTTGTTTCATGGCTGTGGCTCCTTGTCTGCAGGTATGCTCGCGCCTGCAATCTGGTTGGCCATCTGTTGCAGTGCCAGCACGGCTTGTTCGGCGCAGTCCGCCGGCAGCAGGGGCGCCAAAATGCCCGCCAGCTCTGCTTGGCGGGCCTGGCTGAGGCTCGGGCAGCGCTCGGCAAAACTCACCAGGGCGCGCCGTTCAGGCAGGCTCAGGCCCGCAAAAGGGGCTCGCTTGCCCAGGCCTGCATCAAGGTGAATGTGTCGTGATGCGGTGCTTTGGTGGATCACCAGGGTACCTGCGGCTATATCGCCCAGGCGTTTGCTAAACGGGTGGCAAATACTTACCAGTGTGCCCAAGCAATAAAACACCGGCAGAAAATCCACCACCATCAATAAATTGCGCAGCAGGGAGCTGCTAAAGCTCACTGGGCTGCCATCATCGTGCACGACTTGCAGCTGCATGATGCGTTTACCCGGTGTGGCGCCCTGGTTAAAGACGTCAAACACCACCGGGTAAAACCACTCCAGGCTAAACATGATCAACAGCATCAAGCCGCCGCCGAGTTTGCCTAGAACGCCCAACACCGAAGACACCGCCGCCAGCGCGATCAGGCGGATAAACAGGTCAATCCCATAGGCATAGGCGCGCGGGCAGATGCTGGCGATGCTGATGGGCAGGCGCACCCCCTCCGGGGTTTCGATATGGGATTTGGTGTCTAACATGAGGGGGTTCCGAATAATGGCTCCTGTTCTTAATGCTCATCCAGAAGAATAGCGCTGACCGCCATGGTAGCGAGCTTGGTCTCAGCCCGGCAACTTAAGGATCTATGTTAAGTTTTCCAATTGCCAATCCGCGCCTACACTTATCCTATACCAGCACAAAAACCAGGCCTAACGAGAGTACACCATGGACATAACAAACGAGCGCCGCCAGTTCACCCGCGTCGGTTTTGCGGCGGAGGCCGAGTTGATTCAAGAAGGGAAAATGCTGCGCGCCGAGTTGATCGATATCTCCCTCAATGGCCTGCTGGTGCGCACCCCCGACGAATACGAATTCCGCACCGATATTCCCTGTTGTGTGCAAATACACCTATCCGACGATACCCTGATCCAAATGCAGGTGGCCCTGGTGCATTCAGGTAGCCAGTGTTTAGGCTTTCACTGCACCAGCATTGATATGGACAGCATTATTCACCTGCGCCGCTTAATTGAAATGAACCTTAACGACCCGACCGCAGCAGAGCGGGTGTTGGCGGAATTGGTGGGCAGACAGAAGTATCCGCAGGAGTTGTAATTTGAGGGCTTTGTTAGCAAGCTTCCAGCTAGGGTCGAAGCGGAAAGGCTAGACGCCCACACCCTAGAAAAATGAAAACGAAACGCTTTTGTAGCAGCATAAATATTAATTAGAAGACTTAACTTAATGATATTCGAGCGGGAGACAATTAGGGAAAAATCTGCGCCCCCAGGGTAAAGTGGAGCGCAGACTTTATAGCAATTTAAATTGTTATCAACGAAGATGCGTCCATTTTTGGGCATCGCTAGTATTGCAAGCAGCTAGAACGATACTTGTTGAACTATTGCGTTGCAAACAATTTCCACCCGATACGGATTTCAATTGGAAATATTTCATATCGCTATTCGTATATACAATGTTCCAGTCCGTCTTATTGCCCGCACTTGTAATATCTCTCATATCTGCTTGTTGAACGGTGGTTGATGTGTTGGCGTAGAGATAAAAGGGGCGGCCTAAATACACATTAGGGTTTTGGTCAACCGTGGATTGTATTTTTGCAAGAAAATCACCGTGTAGTCCGATTCTAAATAGTTGGCGTGACGTTTCCTCTGCGAAAGTTGTCAAACTACCGCACGGCTTGGTTATTAACCCAGGTTTGTCCTTTCGAACAAAGGGCATGGAATTTGGGCCATAAAGATCGTTTGACGTCGGAACTGGTTGGACAGCGGTTAAACATTCACCTAATTTACTTTTAATAAATCTTGGCTCTGTACCTTTGACTGAATAGTTAACGCTTACAGACTTTATACTATTGGAGCCGCTTTCTGATATTGTAATGAGCTCCCCGAAATCGGCCAATTTATCCCCGTTTACGTCACCGAGAAACGTGGTTTTCGAATCAGAGACGGGATATACGGCGCCGCTTTCAAAGTTGCCAAAATTTGAAGGTGTTCTGTCTTTGTCAAAAGTGTTGAAAAAAGTAAAGCTTGTATTTAAATATAGCCAGCCAATGTCGGCATAACCATCGCCATTAATATCTCCAGCATATGCTTCTGACGCGCTGCCGTTCATGCCAATTACTGGTGTTCCCGCGTCAAATTGTCCGTTGCCTAAACTTTTTCTGATGAGTGAAGCGCTAGAGCCCCAATGTAAAATGTCAGATTTTTTGTCTCCATTAAAGTCGCCGACAACTAATTTATCATTAGCAATGGCGGTTGGAGTATTAAATGTCGTATCGCCATTAAAAACACCATTGCCTTGGTTATATTTAATTATCCATTGATTGTTTGAGCGAATGCCGATGTCTGTTTTTCCATCGCCATTAAAATCGCCAACGAAAGGAAATTCGTTGGCAGGTCTTGCGGCATTCCAGGTGTAAGAAAATGGAGCGAGGGTAAATGTACCTGTTTTGTTGCCTAAGTAGAAAACCCATTTATATCCCGTTGTGCCAACTGGTTCTCTCCAGGCTAAATCTAACGAATCGTCGGTGTTGAAGTATCCGGACATTATCGGATAAAACATTTTTCGTGTTGTATCTGCGTCGTTTTTCAACGAGCTAATAGAAGATGATGTTTCGCCGCCGAATTTTCCCTTGGCGAGGCCATTACCCCAAATCCCTAAATCAGATGGCCTTGGTGATTTAATTGGTTGCGTGCAAATAGACGGATTGGTAGAGGGGGTAGAAGTCTCTGTGCAAAAAGATACTCGTGCTGCATTTGTAAATGTGTTTGCGGAAAAGCTCGTTGCTCCTGGGTACATCCACAATGGGGATGTCGTGGAATTGGGATTTTTATTTGAATTAATACCCTGATTTTTGGGTTGATAAATCTTGCTGAAATTTCCTGATGTCAGTGTAATTTGACCAGTTGAAGTGCCGTCATAATTATCTGCATGGGCGGCTAACGCGTAATGAGATGAAGTGCCTGAAGTATTAAATTGGCTCCCATCCCAAACTGCGCTTAATCTGTGGCAGCTAGTGCAATAAGCTTCATTATTGGTTTGAGTGTTTGGATCGTCGACTGCAGAAATCGAATAAACCTCTTGTTCGGGTAAAATAACGTTCCACAGTGGGGTGTTATCGGTGTAGAAATAGTTGACACCTGTTCCATGTACTTGATGGGCAACATCATTGGTTGCGGCCATATAAGGCGAACGAATCAATCCTCCATTGGAGTGACATGTCAAACAACTTCCGCCAGTGGCGAACCAACCTGCTTCGCCCCCTTCACCCACTGGAAGGATCGGGCGTCTGGGTTGATCGGCTGTTAAAGGTGTACCAAGTGCAGTTTGAAAAAAACACGCGGCGCCGTTATTTCGGTTAACAGCAATGACAGCGACATCTGAAAAAGTGCTGCCATTATTATAACTGCGGCAGGAAAGATAGATTTTAGCATCTGGGCTATTGAATAAGACACCGCCTACGCTTTGCGGGGCGCAAGACCCATTCAATTTTGCAGGCTTATCGCATTTTCCGCCCGTTGTTGTTTGCCCATTTAAAATCGAGGCAGACCCTCCTGGTGAGGAAACATCTCGGCAGTTGAAGGCGGGAATGGATACCCCAATTGCATCTTCACATAACTGCGCATGGTATGCAGTATCAGTATTTGCAAATACCTGTGATACCACGACTGTAAAAATACTGCCAAATAAATATTTGGAGCTGAGTAATTTTATATTTAACA
The DNA here is from genome assembly GCA_035338675.1 of Cellvibrionaceae bacterium. Lineage (GTDB taxonomy): Bacteria > Pseudomonadota > Gammaproteobacteria > Pseudomonadales > Cellvibrionaceae > CAMCXE01. The sequence continues at coordinate 1,567 of DAOQGS010000152.1, read as the reverse complement.
TGATCCGTCCTGTATTTTGGAATCTAGATGGGCAAAAAGCTTTGGCTATTCCTCTGTTGAATAGTGGGCGGCATGCTAATTAATGTTGTGTTTGTTTTCAATGCTTAACTGTAAAAATATTTTAATTGATTTGGTTTTTCTCAAGGTGAGTCAGAAATTCAAGCTGGTTTTCAATTGGAATTAACAATGAATGAGAAAATTATTTATATTATTGATTTGCTAATAAAATCCGCTTGCCATTAAACTATTTGATGGCGGTGTTTATGTGCTCATACTGTATTCTCTTTGTGAGGTTCAGGAGATGCGGGGGGGTGTTTGGAAGTGGGGCGAGGGCTGTGATGTGTGTTGCCCGCTTGTAATTCTTCATTATGCCCACTCTAATCAATCAAAAAATCTACCTGGATTTACTTGCTAGATTTCATCTTTATGCAATTTAACACCTATTGAATAACTATTGTTTTCAAAAAATGTGCAAAAAAACGGCGCTCACGCGCCGTATTAAAATATATCAATTTTAGCTGTCGGTTTATTTTAACTGCCCGCTCAAGCTCGGTACCGTCCAGTTAACATAATTGCTGACATTTTGCTGGGTGCCTGAAGTGGTGAAACTGCCGGTAGTAACCGAGGTTTCATCCTTCAAAAATTTACGCACAAAAGCTTCTGCAGGAGCACTGTATTGTGAGCGCCATTCGCAGTGGTTACCGCCTGCGCCCACATAACCCACGTTAGTGCCATAACCCAAGCCTTCATAAATCATCTGGCCAGCTTTGGATGCAACCCAAGCGGAGTTGGGATCCAAATTGGCAATACCGGGGTTATCCACTACCAATAAGCCCCGCGGTGCGATCAAGCCGATTACAGAGTGAGTATCAATAGGCAGTTTGTTGAGATTGTGGCCAGTGGTGGCGTTAGAGGTAGTGAAAGGTCGCATCACGGTTGGATCCAGCCAGCGCTCATAACTCATGGCGTGGTAGGGCTGTTCGCCACTGGCATCAATGCGCGGCACTAAGCGCAACGCTGGCACGCCGCCAATACCCGACTCAACCGGCATGGATAGCGCAATGCGCGCATCAAACGCCGAAGCGATAAAGGGGCCTTTACCGAAGCGAGAACATCCAGTCACACCTACTTTAGCCGCATTGACCCGGTTGTTCTGTTCTAATACGTCGATAATACGGCTGATGCCCCAGCCCCAGGCAACCAACAATCCTGCAGAGTGATTGGTGCCATAAAGATCATAAAACTTACCGGCTTTGGCGCCACTGCCGCCATTTTCTTTACCCAATACATAAGGGTCGTAAGAAATGGTGGCTACATTATGGCGAGTCAAAATTGTTTGTAAGCCCGCGGGGATTCCCGAGCCAAATAATCCGCCGCCATAACCGATCATCACCGGGAATGGGCCGTTACCACTAGGGGTTGTCAGTGTTGCTGTAAAGGAAATGCTTTTTCCCTTATCGGTTACATTTACGGTAATGGTGTTGCCGTTAATTGAGCCGGTAACCAATTCGGGAGGATTAGGTTTTTCACCATAAATATAGTTATAGGCCTGCTTTACTATTTCCTG
>DAOQGS010000151.1:0-7580 GCA_035338675.1 Cellvibrionaceae bacterium | reverse complement strand
GGGTTGGTTTTATCATTGCCATCTTTGGCGCGGCCCTCCCGCTGGGCAATCCAAATATTCGCCTGATCTTCATGCATGGAATGCTGAATATAGTGGGACAATTTTTTTGCGACTTTAAATTTCTCCCGCGGCGCCGTGGCCGAACGGTTAACAATAAAACTTTTATTCAGCCGCATTAAATCCGAAGCGAATGGCTTGGTTAATAAATTGTCGCCAATGGCAATGCGCAGGGTTTGATAACCGCCATGAAATAGGGCCCAGTTCACAAATGCCGGGTCCATAGAAATGTCGCGGTGGTTACTAATAAAACAATAAGCGCTATTTTTATCCAATCGATCCAAACCAGAAATGGTCAGGTGTGTAATGGTCTTTTCCAACATTTGGCCCATGTAGTATTCAATGCGCTGCTGGAACGCAAATACACTGCTAATACCGCTTACCTCGCGGCTTAAGCGTCTTTTAATTAAGGGGCGCACCAATGGCCGGATGGATTTCAACCAAGCGGGCAATTTCAGGCTGGCGATGGTATCTAAAAATTCGCTGTCATTTAGCAGGCGTTCTAAGGTGGGCTTTACTTCATCATCGTTATAGGGACGAATATCATCAAATTCAGACATAACGGCACAAAATTAGCTAGGTAAACGGCGTCACACCATACCGAAAAGACACACTAATTGCCACCCGTTTCATGGCCGACCACTCGTCGCGTCGGGCTCAAAGTAGGCCGATTTATGTGCCAATATCACAGGGCAAATGGCCTCGACGTGGTAAGCTGCCCGCCCTACTTTGCATATAATCCTAATTAAGTGAAGTGCAATGACAACGCCTTTAAGACCGCTCAAAATCCTGCTGGTTGAAGACAGCCCGACGCTGCGCCACGTATTAACCGGCGATATCCGCCATGCAGGCCACGAAGTGATCATCGCGCAAAGCGGTGAAGAAGCCCTACAAATCGTTGAATCCACCACCGTGGATATGATTTTAATGGACGTGGAAATGCCGGGCCTGGACGGTTTTGAAACCACCCGCCTGATCCGCGAAATGCTGTTTAATCATTGGATTCCGATTATTTTTGTCACCGGCAAAGACAACGATGAAGACCTGGCCCAAGGCATAGATGCAGGCGGCGATGACTATTTAATTAAGCCTGTGCGGCGGGTGATTTTGCAGGCGAAAATTCGCGCAATGGAACGAATAATTGCCATTCGTGACCAATTGCGTCACGTCAATGAAGAGCTGCGGGATTTATCCGAGCGGGATAGTCTGACCAAATTGTACAACCGCCGGGTATTTCAAGATCGCGCCGAAGAGCGCTGGAAGCAGTCCGTGCGCAGCCACGAACCCATCGCCATTCTGCTATTGGATATAGACCACTTTAAAGCCTACAACGATTGTTATGGCCATGTGGCCGGGGACGATTGTATCTCCCAGGTGGCCAACGCCATCGCCCGCTGCGTCAACCGCCCCGGCGATGTGTTAGCCCGTTACGGCGGTGAGGAGTTTATCGCCCTGCTCCACAATACCGGCGAGGCCGGTGCCCGCCATGTGGCCGAATCCATCCGCGAGTCGGTGATCGCCCTGCGCATTCCCCACCAGGACTCCCAAACCGCTGATCACGTCACGGTAAGCATCGGCGGCTCGGTGATTCATATTACCGCTGGCACAACCCTGTTAGGGCAAATTAGCTCGGCGGATAAGTTGCTCTATGCGGCCAAACAAAATGGCCGCAACCGTTGCGTCATTAAAACTTTTAATCCGCAAAATACCCTGTTAGTGGTGGATGCCCACGGCGGTATTGTGGACGCAGTTGACCGCGCCCTGCACGGCCAATTTAGTTTGCTCTCCGCCAATAATGTGGAAGCGGCGCTGGCACAAATTCAAGAAACCCAACCGGATATTATTGTGCTGGATGCCCAGCTGGGCGGAAACAATGCCCTGCGCCTGGTGCAAAAGCTGCGCACCCAAGCGGAGACGGCACAAATTCCTATTTTGTGGGTAACCGAATACGCCAGCGATTTTGTCAGCCTCTCCCACAACCAAAATTATCGTATTGATGGATTTATTAACAAACCCATTGACGGTAATAAATTGGTGGCGAAAGTGGACAGTTTATTAAAATAAAAATAATCACTCAGAATGTTTTTACAACTCCCACACTGGTGGAAATTTGGGTAAAAAATTGTAATTGCTCAGCACCTTGTTATTGTAGCTGGACGTGATTCTCAGGCCATCTGGAAAACCTTAGGCGAGCGCTGTGGTGCTGCAAGCCCTTAACACTTATTAACTATTCAGCGCACCTTATTAACCCGGCGGCCAAATAGATCGTCCTGATCTATTTGGCCTTCGCAGCGCAAAAACTGGCGAAAATACGTGGATTTTCTTGTTTTTGCGCAGCACTCGGCGGTTTGCACCGCCGAGTGCTGCATCCATGCCGCCATTATTAACCCGGCACTAAATGCCGCCGGGTTAATATTACTCTCGCCACGTGGAAGACAAATTGAGGGGGAATTAGTCAGGTGGCATTTTCGATTCGCGGTGCAGCAGTGGTGAATACAGGTTATTTCAGACCGTCAAAAAAAGGGACTTTTTTGACGAGCCTACACGGATGTATTTACGGCGTGTCTGAAATAACCTGTATTCATCACTGCGGGGGAACAGCACTTGCCTGTTCTAGCCGGCGCGAACATCGAGCCTCGCTACAATAAAAAGGGCTAAATAGTTACGCCACCCCATAATAAATACTCAGGTAGCGCCGCCGAATTAAGCGGTAAACACGCTAGCGGTTATTTAGGCTCGAATGTTGGCAAACCCGTTTTTGCCACCGTCTGTAAATTACAATAACCGCCTGGGTTTTTCGCCAGATATTGCTGGTGGTAGCTTTCCGCAAAATAAAACGCCTCGGCCATTTTTATTTCGGTGGTAATAGCCAGCTGCTCCCCCAATAATGCCTGGTATTGCTCTTTAGAAGCCTGCGCCGCCGCCAGTTGGGCTTGTTCATAACAATAAATACCGGAGCGATATTGAGTGCCTATATCGTTGGCCTGTTGCATAGGCGTGGTGGGGTTGTGGCTCTGCCAAAAGACCTGCAGCAGCTGCTCCACACTCACGTCACGGGGCCTGTACACCACCAATACCACCTCGTTGTGGCCGGTAAGGCCGCTGCACACCTCTTCATACAAGGGGTTGGGCGTATAACCGCCGCTGTAGCCGACAGCGGTGACATGTACACCGGGCAAGTTCCAAAACACCCGCTCCGCCCCCCAAAAACAGCCCATGCCGAACAGGATTTGCTGGCACTCGCTGGGGTATGGCGGCGTTAAAGGGAGGCCTAAAACACTGTGTTGGCCTTTTATAGGCATGGCCTCAGTGCGGCCGGGCAGGGCAGCCTCAGGGCTTACCATTTGTTGTTTCTTGCGTTCAAAGCTCCACATAAGGGGCTCCTGTATCCAAAATAACACCGTGCACATTGTACGGGTGGGGCACGGACCAGTTTTCAACCGCAAGGGTTTTACCTGCTGGTTGGTCTAACAGTGTTTCAATCACCTCAATAAATGGCGGCCGGCCTGGGTCCGCAATAATCGCGCGGATATTTAATTGCTGGGCCCTATTAATTAGCTGCAGCAGCGGCTCGCTCAGCTGATCCCAAAAACAAATGTCGCTGCCAATAATTACGTCAAATTGACTTAATTGTGCTGCGCTCAGCTCGGTAAAATCAGCTGTCCACGGGGTGATGGCCACCTCATTTAAGTGCGCGTGCAGCTGTAAATAAGGCAATACCGCAGGGTCGATATCTAAGGCCGTCACCGCCGCAGCGGCGTATTTTGCGCAGTAGATTCCGGCAAGCCCCCAGCCTGCGCCCAACTCTAACACCCGCAGGCCCTTCGCAAGGGGGTATTCCTGCAGATAATCCAACAACACACTGGCGCTGCGCCAAACTTTTTGGCCGTGCACCGCACAGCGGTGAGTGCGTTTTAACTGGCGAATTCGCGCGTCTTGAGCGGTGAGTAGGTGTAGGCCGAACAGATTGCGCACGGGCGCTCCCCAATAAAAAACTCGATTACACTCTGAATACGCCCAGCAGAGCAAGGTGTTTATGAAAGCGCTGCTAAAGCGGTAGGCAATGGGCGGCCGCCTTGGCATAATCCCGCCTCCCCCTTTGCATTGGTTTGCCTATGCCCAAAGTTGCCAACCCCTATTTCGCCGCTGTGGACCTGGGTTCCAACAGTTTTCATCTTTTAATTATGCGGCTGCAACAGGGGGTTTTAGAGGTAGTTGACCGGGAAAAAGACATGGTGCAACTGGCCTTGGGGCTCACCCCCAGCGGCGGGCTTACTCGCGCCGCGCAAAAGCGCGCCCTCACCTGTTTAAAGCGGTTTGGCGAGCGCTTAGCCAGTATTCCACCGGCGCAAATTCGCGTGGTAGGCACCAAAACCCTGCGGGCGGCGGATAGAGCTAAGGGCTTTATTAAAGCGGCGGAGGAAACCCTCGGCCACACCATCGAAATTATTTCCGGCTTTGAAGAGGCCCGTCTGGTGTACAACGGCCTTGCCCACTCGGTGGCCAATGACAATTACAACCGCCTGGTAATTGATATAGGCGGCGGCAGTACGGAGCTGATTATTGGCCGCGACGCCACCCCGCATATTATGGAGAGTTTAAATATCGGCTGTGTCAGCGCCAGCCAATTAATTGGCAAAGAAAAAGTCAGCAAAAAATCCTACCAACGCGCCTACCTCGCCGCGCAAGCACAAATTGAACAGGTGCGGCCCAATTATTTAAATGCCGGTTGGGACATAGTGTATGGCACCTCCGGCACCATGAAAGCCATTGCCGAGGTGTTAGCAGACACCCAAGGCAATGCCATTATTTATAAAGATGCCCTGCTGGCGTTGGCCCGGGTATTAATTGAAGATGGTGAAATTCATTCCCCCAAATTAAATGCCGCGCGGGAATTTGTTTTGCCCGGTGGCATAGCGGTGTTACATGCGCTGTTTGATGAATTAAATATCGATAAAATTCACGTTGCCGATGCAACCTTAAAAGAAGGTTTAATTTACGATTTAGTGGGCCGTTTTGACAACGAAGATGCCCGCCCGCAAAGCGTGGAGCGCCTGCAAAAGCAGTATTTTGTCGATACCCAACAAGCCCAGCGAGTAGCCAATGGCGCCCTGGCCCTCTGGCGGCAACTGAATACACCGACGATTCCCGCCGTCTCCCGCACGAAATTATTAACCTGGGCGGCCTTATTACATGAAGTGGGCCTGGCCATTTCCCATTCCGGCCACCACCACCACGGCCATTATATTTTGCAAAATAGTGATTTAGCGGGTTTTGGCCGCTACGAGCAAAACCTATTAGCGGAGATGGTGCGCGGCCAGCGCAAAAAAATGCTCAGCGATGGGCTTGATTATATTGAGCCGGACACCCTCGCGGCTTTATTGCCGCTGTTAGTCTGTTTGCGTTTGGCCGTGCTTTTACACCGCCGCCGGGAGGATTTACCCTTTGTGCCCAAACTTATTCAGCGCGGCCCCCAGCGCTTTTATTTAACCTTCCCCACTCAATGGCTAAAACAACACCCGCTTACCACCGCAGGCCTTGAAATAGAGGCTAATTATTTAGCCGCCGCAGGGCTCCATTTAGGATTTAAATAATATGCTGCAGCTCATTTTAATTGTCGGTTTAATTGCAGCAGCTTATTACCATTTTAAAATCAAACCCAAACCCGCTGCTGAACGCAAAAAAATGCTCTGGCTGGTTGCCATGTGGGCGCTGGCGGCTATTTTATTGGTGGGGGTATTTACCGGCAAAGTGCATTGGCTGGGCGCTGCGGCCGCCGCCGCTTTTGCACTGCTGCGCACGGGTTTTTTTACCGGCCTTACCCTGGGGCGTTTTTGGTTGGCCAAAAATGGTGGAGTGGCCCGTTTTTCCACTGAGCACATAGAGGCCCAATTGGATGTTAATCAATTAAATTTAAACGGCCACATTAAAAAAGGCCCCTATGCGAATTACAGTCTCGATCAATTGGATAAAAGCCAATTGGAGGAATTGCTCGCCTATTATCAAACCCTGGATAAAAAATCCTATTACCTCATAAAAACGCTGTTGCAGCGGCGCGGTTTTTACGGCGAGCAACCTCGACAGGAACCCACACCGCCGGGTGTGTCCGATCTGCAAGAGGCCATGGATATTTTAGGCCTTACCGGCACCCCCAATAAAAGCGATGTATTGGCCGCTCACCGCAGGCTGATTCATAAACTCCACCCGGATCGCGGCGGCAGCGATTATTTAGCCAGCCAAGTCAATGCGGCGCGGGATCAGCTACTGAAATATCTGGAAAAAATGTAACTATTCAGCACCATTTTATTTAAGCTGGACGGGATTCCCGCGCCCGACAGACATCACCAGGCAAATGCTTGGGTGCTGTGAGCTCTAAGTCACTCCCCGCAGTAATGAATACAGGTTATTTCAGACACGCCGTGAATTGATTCTGCTGCTTGGCTAAATCTTCCTTAATTTGCCACCCGCGCTTAAGAGGGCAATAAGGTGTACTGACGATAAGGTGTGCTGACAATAAAGGTGTCTGAATAGCTACGAAAAAAATACCTGAGTTTTTAATCCTAAAAACCTCACGGCAGGTAAATGCCTGATCCGAGTCAATCGGCATCACTGTGTAGGTGCTATGGTGTAGGCAAATCCTAAAGGGCCTTTCCATGACCGACACCTGCACTGCGCCTTCTGCTGCCCAGGGCCTTAGCAGCATTGAGGCCTCCCGCCGCTTGAGCGCGGAAGGCCCCAACCAATTACCCAAACCCAACCAGCGCAATTTTGTGCGCATACTGCGGGACGTGGTGCAGGAGCCCATGTTCGCGCTGTTAATTGCAGGTGGGGTGATTTATTGGCTGCTGGGAGACACCCTAGAAGCCGTGCTACTGCTTATATTCGCCTCCATTTCGGTGACGATTACCCTGGTGCAAGAATCCCGCAGCGAGCGGGTGCTGGAGAGTTTGCGGGATTTGGCCAGCCCCCGCGCCTTGGTGCTGCGCGACGGCAGGCGCCAGCAGGTGGCGGGAACAGAGGTGGTGCGGGGCGACCTGCTGATTATCAATGAGGGCGATCGCATCGCCGCCGATGCCCGCCTGCTCAGCGCGGATGATTTATTGGTGGATGAATCGCTCTTGACCGGGGAGTCCGTGGCAGTGGGTAAGAACCCGCTGGATGCGGCCAACCCAGAACAGAGCTGCGTTTATGCGGGGACACTGGTGGTGCGCGGCACAGCCATGGCCGAAGTGAGCGCCATTGGCCTGCACACGCAAATGGGCCACATAGGTGTGGCCCTAGGCAGCATCGATACCGAACAGGCCCACCTGCAAAAACAACTGCGCTGGCTGGTGCGGGATTTCGCCCTGTTGGGCGCCCTAGCGGCCCTGGCGGTGGTGGTGTTATATGGCCTCTTGCGGGGCTCATGGCTGGAGGCCATCCTAGGCGGCATCGCCATTGGTATGTCATTGCTGCCCGAAGAGTTCCCCTTGGTAATGGCGGTGTTTATGGCCATGGGCGCCTGGCGCATCTCCCAGGCCCGG
>DAOQGS010000150.1:0-7599 GCA_035338675.1 Cellvibrionaceae bacterium | reverse complement strand
AAACTGGCGAAAATGCGTGGATTTTCTTGTTTTAGCGGAGCTCGCGGCGGCTTGCGCCGACGGCGCGGCATCCTTGCCGCAGTTATTAACCCGGCATAAAAAGCCACCGGGTTAATAATACAATGACGCACCTCGGAGTAATATCGTCACCCTGTTGATACGACCACATGGATGTGTTTGCTGCGTCTTTGAAATAATCTGCATAAATAACTGCAAGGTTTGCAGCACTCAAACACTCGCCGGATGGTATCTAGCCAGCGCGAGAATCAGGTTAAAAAGCCAGTTAATCGTTACCCCAAAACGGACATTAATCAGCGCCTAAGCTGACGCCTGGCCACAGCTGGGCTACTATGGGCCAAACCGCTAACAGAGTAAGCAATTATGTCCCGCCGTACACTTAACCTGGATGACAGGCTATACAACTATATAGTGGCTAATAGCCTGCGCGAGCACCCTGAGCTTGCGACGCTGCGTGCAGCCACCAGCAGCTGGCCCCGCGCGAACATGCAAATATCCCCGGAGCAGGGGCAATTTATGGCGCTGCTTACACAACTGAGCGCCGCCAAACGGGCCATTGAAATTGGTGTATTCACCGGCTATAGCGCCTTAGCAGTTGCCCTGGCGCTACCGGCGGACGGCTATTTATTAGCCTGTGATATCAGCGCTGAAGATACCGACCTGGGAATTCCCCACTGGCAGGCCGCAGGCGTGGCCCACAAAATTGATTTTGTGGTGGCACCGGCTGTTGCAACCCTCACCCAACGCGTCGAACAAGGCGAAGCAAACAGCTACGATTTTGCTTTTATTGATGCGGATAAAACGGCCTATGACAGCTACTACGAGCTGTGCTTGCAACTACTTAAACCCGGCGGGTTAATCGCTATAGATAATGTGTTGTGGAGTGGCCAGGTGGCGCTGGAGCAAATTATGGATGCCGATACTGAAGCTCTTAAAGCGCTCAATCGCAAAATACATCAAGATGCGCGGGTGGATATGGTGTTATTGCCGATTAGTGATGGGCTTACTCTGGTGCGCAAGCGCGGTTGATCAGTGCGGTGTACACGCTTCATGTGGCTAATAAAAACTGGTAAATAATGATTCAAATAGACGCTTAAAAGCCTTGTGAATTTTTATGGTTATATTCGTAGTTACAAAAGATGGCTTTCGTGAGCTTGAGGTAATAATTAAAACAGGTTTTTATCCTGTATGGGTTGGCGCTAATGTTTTGAGTGAACATGAGCTTGGTCGCTATAGGAATATGGATCTAGATATTACTAATTTTAGCTATGAAATAGATCCTGCAGATAGTGAAGCGCTGACTGATGCTCTTGCAACAATCGCCGAGCATCACCCTGGTGAAAGAGTTTGGCTGGAATACAGGCCATAAATTTACCGAGATATTAACCCGGCGGCATTTGGTGCCGGGTTAATAAGCGCGGCAAGGATGCTGTGCTCGGCGGTGCAAGCCGCCGCGAGCTGCGTTAAAACAAGAAAATCCGCGCATTTTCGTAAGTTTAACGCAGCGAAGGCAAAATAGATCAGGACGATCTATTTTTCCGCCGGATTAATAAGTTCGCTGCCCGCAAATATTTTTAGCCTAGTTTAACGATTTATCACACCATCAAGCTTTCTATAGGGTTACCACTATGGCACTTATTGACGATGTAAAAACGGTTTGTGATCGCTTAGCCCCACTGGGCTGGCGCAATGTTCTGCTGGCCGCATCCGGTGGCCAGTTGGATATTCAAAAACCCACCGCTGCTGCACTTAAAAAAGAATTAACCAAAACCCTCACCGCAATTGACCGCACCAAACCCGGTTTTAGCGATTTTGCCCTCAGCGGCAAAAAGGCTATTACTGCAGGCTCCCCCGCTAATAGTTTGCTCTACCACGCCCTGGCATCTCCCGGCGTAACCGCAGGTCTCAGTGGTTTTCCCACTCTGAATGAAATTGAAATTGTAGAGAATTTTGTATTTGGTGTGGCGCCGCCGAGCTTGGCAAATTTGCATGCCAAAGCAGGCTTAACCAGTGCACAAAAGTTTTCCGTGGTGCTGTTTGCCTATGAATATCGACCGGCGCGGGATACCTGCACCGGGCGCCAGGCGGATTTGGTATTTTCCCGCACCGGAGTCTCCCGCGTGGGCACCCGCGAGGCGCTGTATGTGCCCGAAGTGCGCGGTTTTTTACCCCGCGCCGAGGACGATCCATTTGCGTTTCGCGTCTGCCCGGCACGCTTTGCTGCGTTTCTTGCGGTAAAAGTGCGCGGCAGCGCGGCAACTATTATGCGCAAGCAGAGCGCCGATAATAATTTGGGTTTTTGGCTGCCGGTGCATAAACTGTTTGCCGGTACGGAATGTATCGCCGGGCTTAATTTACACATCAATTACTCAGCGTTTCACTACAACGACAAAATTCGCCGCACGCGCTCTATATCCTTAGGCTTACCCGCCGTACCCACCACGCCGCCCTTTCAATTTTCAGGCGGAATTGCCGAACTGGAAAACAATTCTTCCATGCCGCCAGGCTGGGTGATGCCAGTGCCCCATCCGCGCCTGGTGGAGCCAGCCACCCTCAACGGTAAATTACTCACCTTTAAAGTGCCCAAGGGCAATAAAAATTTTGCCGCCTTGGAGCCTGGCTCTGCCACCGGTGTGGACGGCTCCGAAATCCGCCCAGCGCCAGCCTATGTGCACGCCCGCTCGCAAGTGCGCAATGGCGAGGTGGTGGATTTAAATAACGACCCGGCCAGGCCAGACGTAAATAACACCGTCTCCAAAGGCGGTTATGAAGCGCTGCACTATGTGGATTTCACCGGCGAGGGGCAAATTGATGTAGCCATTCCCGCATTAAATAACCTGGCTGAAATTGCTAAGACAACTGTGCCTTGTTATTCATTAGTAGCGGCGCCGGATCTCTTCTGCTCGGTTGGTCAGCGCGAATTATTTGAGGCGGTGCCCGATGATTTCTGGGGTGTGGCGCCGGTACCCCTGTGTGATACCCGGCTGCCCGCCAATCTTCAATTACCAGGGAATAAATTCAGCGCCAAAGATAAAACCATGACCGCCCTAGTTGCACTCTTGGGGGCGCCGCCAAGCGGCGGCACCCTTCCTGTGTCACAGGATGCCGAGCGCCACTCGGCATTGCCGGATGACTGCGCGGGGGTTTTTGCCCCCGGCTGGGATGTGAGCACCGATCAGCTACAGGTGGCGGGCAGCCCCGTACAGCACCTAGCCGCCTACGGATTAGGCAGCCCATTTCCCGAGGACGCCAAACTCTGCGCGGCCCTGAGTACCTTTTGGCCCACCGCAGCGCCAGATGCCTCGCGATCCATGTCGCCCAATACCGGCAATGCCGCTCTGCGCGCAACCGTGGCGCCGCTGACTGATGAAGAAATTGGGCAAATCGGCACTCTGCCTTGGGATGGCGTAGTCGGGCCAAAAATTATTACGATCAATGGCAAAGAATTTCTCGACTGCGAAAAATTCCTGCATGTGGATTATGTTAAAAACGCGCTGAATAATCGCTTTTCACCCAGGCTTACCTCCCAGGTCAGCAGCAGCGAATTTAAACAGCGCATGCAAGCTATTGCGCGGGTTTATGACATTCTCGGCGGCAATCGCAACCAGTGTTTTGTCATTTCCTTTCGCAAAGTGAGTAAGGGCGACCCTGAATTACAGCAGGCGCAAATAGATGGAGCGACGGTGCTGCGCGGGGATATCTACCGCATTGATTTAATCCGGGGCAGTGTTGAGCAGGCGCACCCCACCGATTTTCGCCGCAGCCTGCTGCCCATTCGCAACCGCCAATTGTTTTTTACCGCCCCGCAAAACGGCACTACCCTCACGCGCCCCGCGCAGGTGGCGAAGTGGGCCCGCGCCTAGTGAGAGTTGCTGTGCTCGGCGGCGGCCCCGCCGGGGCTGCCGCCGCTATAACACTTAGGCAGGCCGGTATTGAGGTGATGATTATCGAGCCGGCCAATTTCCCCCGTTATCGCCCCGGCGAAACCCTGCACCCAGGCATAGAGCCTCTGCTGCACAAACTTGGTGTTGCGCCCTTGCTGCTTAATTTCGGGTATTTACGCCATAAGGGCATTTGGTCGGCCTGGCATGGAGCTAAGCAATTTGTACCCTACGGCGAAGATGCCAACGGCCCTTGGTATGGCTTTCAGGCACCGCGCGGCGATTTCGATCAGCGTCTATTAAATAGCGCCTGCGCCCTGGGCGCACAACGCATTTATGCTGCAGCTGAAGGGTTAATATTTGATAAAACCGGTGTTATATCCGGCATTCAAACCAGTAGCGAGCAGGTAAAGGCTGATTGGGTTATTGATGCCAGCGGCGGCGCACATGTGTTGGCGCGGTTTCTCAAAATTGTTTTTACTCGCTTTTCACCCACGCTGGTTGCCCGCTACGGCTATAGGCATGGCACATGTGCCGAGCAGGAATATCCTGCCATCTTTGCGGATGCAACCGGTTGGACCTGGATTGCCGAGGTGGAGCCAAATCGTTATCAATGGACGCGGGTAACCCAGCCCCACAATCGCCCCGCCTCCCATTGGGTTCCCGATTCACTACTGGGTTTAACGGCCGGGCCGGTGTACGGCGCCGATGTTACCTGGCGCAAAGCCGAACAGCTGGCAGGGGAGGGTTGGTTTTTGGCCGGGGACGCGGCGGCAATTCTGGACCCATCCTCCTCCCAAGGCGTATTGCGCGCGCTAATGACTGGCATGATGAGCGCCCATTTAATTATTCAGTCTACCGCAGGGCACATCAGCCGAGCCGACTGTGCTTTGGTCTATCAACAATGGCTTAATGACTGGTTTGCCCAGGATGTTTTGCTTATGAGCCAGTCTTATAAAGTTGCTGGGTTATTTGGGTTTTAGTTCTGAATTGGGGGTTGCAGGCAATGGCGGTTTTTGCCGTCGGTAAATATTTTATAGTTAATTGTATTTTTGTTTTTACGCTTGATGGGGTGGTAGTGGCTTATCCAGCATTTCTTGGATTAGGTGTGCCTGAGCTGTAGGTTGGGCAGTAATGCCCAACAAATAGTGCGTGGATTCTGAGCGAAGCGACAATCTCCCAGTTCGCTATAGATAAAGCTCAAATGCTTGATCACAGCGGGCGGCGAGATGCTCCGGCGTGAATTCTTGAAAACCGTATTTTTTATATAGGCTAATAGCTTCTTTAAGTGGCGATGCGGTTTCTAAAATAATGCGTGTGTAGCCAAGTTCACAGGCTTTAGTTAAGGCAAACTCAATTAAAAACCGCCCTAAGCCGCGCCCTCTATGCTGGGGTAGGCAGTACATTTTTCTAAGTTCACAGGTAGTGCCGTCAACCCTGTGTAAACCCACCGTGGCAACAATGTTACCTTCAAACTCCACCACACCAAAAAAGCCATTATGTAAAAAATAATGCGCTTCAATTGCGTCTAAATCTTGGTCGGTGCTTTTGGAGTCTGGGGTTAGGCCATATTCTTTAAGAACCGAGAAAACTACATGCTTTATTTGCTCGGTATCGCCGTGTTGGGCTGGTCTTAAATTCATCATTTACTCCTTGTTGTGGTGATAATTCTGTTGTTGTGTGGTGGTTTATTGAAATAGGCCGTAGGGTGGATTCAGAGCGAAGCGACAATCCACCAATTTGCGGCCCCAACTTCAAAGGTCGAAACAATTTCTCCGTAGCGATATCGATGGTGGCTTGCTTCGTGAGACCACCTTACCCTTGGCCGACCTTGCGGGGTACAATTGACCTATCTTACAGTTTTTTACGGGTTACTCGTTCTGAAGGTTGCATTTAATTTAGCGAAACAGTCTGGGCGTTGTAGGTTGGGCAGTAATGCCCAACAACTAATTGTTTTGAATAATAAATTTAATTACGGGGTGTTGGAATGTTGGGCATTGCTGCCCAACCTACCGCAGTTAATAATCAATTGCCGTAAATCCAATCTATATACATATTATTTGGCAGCGCCTGCTTTAGCTGCTTTATAAATTCAACATCCCGCGCAAAATGAACATACCTATAACTGTGGCTTCCCAGCACAGCAATCCGCGACAAGCTGTACCCCATAATCCAAAAACTGCGGGCGGCCACAAACAACCCGATAGCCTGCTCATCATTGTTATTAAGTATTGTCGCCGAGCGATAACCATCAAGAAAGGCACTCCACAGATGGGCTTTATTGTTTTGCAACAGTGACCATAGAAATACCGCTAATTCATAGGCCTGCCAACCGAGGCCGCAGCAATCAAAATCAAATAGCATATAGCTGCCGGTAGCATTTTGGTTGCCATTGCCGCCGGTTAAGTCGCCGTGAATAAATAAGCTAGTTAGGCCAGCAGCATCCAAGGTTTCAATCTGCTTGGTTAATTGGCTGGCTAAACTGCGCAGATAATCAAGGGTAGATGTGTGCTCGGCAAAGTGTTCCTCCAGTGCGTGCAAGGGTTGCCAAATTAACGCGTGTGTATCCAGTAAGCGGCAGGAATTTTTAGCGGTAAATCCGCTGGCAGCACTGTGTAACAATCCAACGGCTTTGCCGTAATTAAATGGACTATTTTGAGGTATGGCGTGGGTTTCGTATTCTGAACCTGATGCACAGTGCATCAGAGCTAAAAAGCGCTCGCCCTCGGGGCATTGCAATGTGTGCAGGTAGCCACCATCTTGGGCGGCGACAAATTGCGCAACCGGAGCTGCGCGGGCGGCTAGGTATGTTACAAAATCTATTTCGCTGTCTATTTGCGCTCTGTTACGCCATAGGTGGCGGTACACTCTGGCTATAAACTTGCCTAGGTCGGTTTTAATGAGGTAGGTATCATTGATGCCTTGGGAAATAAACGTGCATTGTTTAATTGAGCCAAGGTCGTAAAATTGCCTTATTACAGCGCTAATATCGTCTGAGTGCACAATGCTGGCAACTAACCTCATGTATCACCCCTGTTCAAATATTTAAATTTAGCGGATCGAGGCGTAGGGTGGATTCGGAGCGAAGCGACAATCCACCATTTCTAGACCTCGATTTCAATGTTTACGATAAAGTATTGTCGCGGCAAAAAGGATGGTGGGTTGCTTCGCGAACCCGCCCTACAGTTGACCCAACTTACGGGTTGCCCTTTAGGGCTGCAATCGGAAGTCAACGGTGAAGTGAATGGTAATTATCGCGATAGCCATACTTCGACGACTCCGGGTGCATAACCCTCTCTATACCGGCTTCGACTAATCCGCGTTCTAAAGCTCTAAAGATTAATTTGAAGCTTGGTACCTCCAAAAGCGGTTTTCCTGAGATTAATTTACTCCGATATTTAGCCAAAATGTCCTTACGCTTGACGTTGAAGGGAAACGAGTGACGCCTATCAAAGCCGTGAGACAAAAGCTGTCGAGATCGAGCTTGGATGCATCGGTCAATTGCCGAAATAAGCCAGCCGTCTAGTTCGCGGAGTTGATTGACATCATTGAGTAGTGGATAAAAACTCATTACACCCTTGAAATAAAGTGTTTTTCTCCTTCCTTTGATATAGGCGGACATTTCACGGTGGAGTAGGCCCCCATATAAATATCGGCGAATTTGCATCATGGTGGTTAACAATGCCTTATCACGGTTGTT
>DAOQGS010000149.1:0-7618 GCA_035338675.1 Cellvibrionaceae bacterium | reverse complement strand
TTCAGCGTTACCTGGATGAAGTCACAGCTCGACTACATGAGGGTAACGTGAAGATTCACACTATGGACCGGATTGATGCTTTGTTGGGCAAGACTATAGGGGCTAGGATTACTTACTCAAATTTGATAGGTTAGATATTGACGATTCCTAACCGCAAAGAGAGTATAAGATGCACATTGGAGGCAAATTTATTTCCGGTGTAAACGAGTCAAATAGAGCTGACATTAAAGCCATTTTTGATGAGTATGGCATACCTTTCACTGGTGCTGGTGATAGATACATTGTTCTCATTCCGCCAGAACTGCCGAGTCAACGCTTAGAACGATTGAGAACCTCCTTGCATCGTTCAATCTCATCTTTACAGATAAATGATTCTGAGTAGGCGACCCCACGATCAAGGGCTTCCATAGCGCAAATTAGATACACGCTTACATTCCCCAAAAGGTTGTTCTCTTCTAGTTCATGCAAAGCGGCGGACAAAAAACTTTTTGGCGTTGCTTCGCCTTGCTCACTTTCAAATGGCAACCGTTCAACAATCATGGAATAACTCCTATAAGTTAGAAAGCAATATTTATTCGATCACGACCCTTTCCGCGTAACCGAAAAAACCTTTTTCATCCCATGTAGGATGAGCAAAACCACCATGAGTAGTTAGCCGTATGCTGTTCGATAAAATTATTCCAGGCCTAATCCTCGCAGCTATAACTGGAACGGTTTGGACTTTCTTTTTCAAGCCAGATTTGTTTGTAAGCGTGGCCATGTATGAAGCTCTACTGCTCACTATTGTCGTCTTCGGTGTATTTATGATTTGCGTTGGAGCTGAAATTGGCCGGGATCATAAAATATTCAAAGGTAAGAATCCCATGCACTCTTTTGCTATGATTTTTCTTTACTGGACTGGTTCGGTTCTTTGTCTTGGGTTTCTGTCTTATCTGGTAGCACGCACACAGTAAGCGCAGAAATCAAAACCCATACAAGACCCCAGTAAATTGTTTCCACAATAAAAGCACCTTTTTCGCTATGGCGTAAATAATTAGATCACGACCCATACCCGCCAAGCTAATGACTCATTCCAGGACTTATATGAACAATAAACGAAATTTATTAGCAATTATTGCATTTCTTCTCATATTTCTGTGCGTGTCATTTTATGTCGGTTGTGCGTTAAATTCGGCTCCAGCTTTTGCTGTCTGCGTTGCGACTTTACTACCTCTTGTGGCGATCTATTGCGTAGGGGTTTTAGATTACAAAGTAGGTGGCAGCCAGCTATCGCTAGAACCCAGGGTGCATAATCTGGAAGAGCAAACAGCAGAATTACAAAAAGTATCAACAGCATTGTTAAAGGCCCTATATTTAGTTGCAGATGGCGCCCCAAGAATGGGCGGAGTGCCGAATAAGCACAACGACTTACTGAACGACTACCTGAAAGACATAGCTCACTTGGTTGATTCTGATGTAAGAAATAAGGTAGAAGCGGATATTCGCTCTATTGATTAGGCCGGTAATTTGCTCTCACGACAGCTTTCACCGAAATTGAAGTTTTCTAAGGTAGCCAAGTATATAATTCCCTTTTTAAGGGGAGGGTTGGGGTGGGGTTTCTGGATGAGAGAGAATGCTGTGGAAAATAATGCGAAAACCTTCACTTAATGACATTGGGCCCCGCAGGGGGAGGGGTAGATCGCTGCGCTGTTTTTTTGTTTGCAGCCTCTATGGGTAAAAAACTTCCTCGTACCCTGGAAAACACAAGTCCCGCCACCACCCCGGCAGGCACACCTGCCAGCTCTGCAGGAGGGGAATTTTAGGGCGTGCAGGCGCCAAAATTATTTAACTTAATGGTATAGGGTTGGGGGTACTGAGTTTTGTTGAAACCCGTCCACTGCAATTGAATATGCGGGCAGTGTCAGTAACCCCGGCGGCTTGGCAAGTCGAAAACAATTACTGCTTATCTGCTCAGTTCTTGTTTGTCCGTTTTATTTAAAGTATAAGGCGCTAAACGCCACCCTATTTTTCGCGCGTTCCGCCTAAAACCTCATAGGGTGGGTTATGGGGTGTTAGTGATGGCTAGCTGCGAAGGTGATAAACGGCGCAGTCATATCATTGATAATACGGCGCAGCGCCGTGTTATCTAAAATTAAATGCGCAGTACTTTTTGCTGAATAGGCTGCAACTTGTTGACGCGGAGCGTAATTGTTCTTTAAGTGACGTTTCGATGGGGTGTGATAGACGGCGAGAGAAACTGTGATAGACGGCGAGTGCCGTTTATAGGCACAAAAAGTGACGAGGTGACCTTGAAGCTATTTCAATGGACTTTATTCGTAGACATGCTTGGCTACAGGGATGCAAATGGCTCTATATGCTCTGATGAAGACGCTAAAGATTTTGTTGAGTTCATGGAGGTCAATAGAAACATACTGGATTTCTCAAACCGCACAGAAGTCAAAGAACGATACGAAAAAGACGATTTTGATCTATACAAATACTATGATATTGACAGCTGCTTTGTTTCCGACTCAATCATAATTACATACAAACCAAAAGAAGTTGGCGAATTGATCAACGATGAGCTTAGATTTTTGCACTCGGCAAATGCATTATTCATTATATGCATGAGGCTTCAGACAGTAATTTTCAACTGCTTTACAGAGAAGGGTATTTTTCTAAGAGGCGGAATCTCCTCTAAGTACGCATACATTAAATATAATTTCGCCGTAGGTGAGGGAGTAATTGAGGCATATCTGGCAGAAAGCGAGGTTGCGAAAAACCCAAGGATTGTCCTGCATCCCAACATTAGAGAAAACAATAGACTCATCGAAAAAATTGAGCTCTTATCAAAGCTAATGTACGGCGGAAAATCCTTGATTCAAAGTGATCCTAAGGATGGTAACCTATTTTTAGACTATATCGGATATGCCATATCCTCATCGAGTCTAAAAAGCGCAGCCGTCGCACGCGCAGCGCTTATCAACCCCATCGGGCTTATTGCGCAAAAAGCGGTAACGAAAAAATTCATTCAGCGTCACTCCGAAGCCCTCAAAAGAAAGATAGATGAAATAACAGAAAATTTAGAGCGAGTTGAAACCGGATCGAAAGAGCAGGAAAAAATAGAAAGAGTCCTGAGTAAATTCATCTGGCTAAAGGAATATCACAACAGAAGTCTAGCGGGGGAAAAAGAACTTGGAAGCTACCTTATTGAATAGCTACATGCCTAACAAGGTTGTAAACCGGAACCAAATTACTGCGCAGTTTTGTGTTCGCTGCGCTTATAATACAAAACCGCTCTGCATTTTGGTCCGGTTACAACAGCGTTAGCGCTACAGAGAGCAATCACAATGGCGCATGAAAATTCAAACATAATTCGCGAGCTCACCGCCAAAGAAAGAGTGCTCGTAGAATGGCTAGCCCGTAATCCAACAGTCGAAACAGACATTCCGCTTTCGGAGCTCGATGAATTATCTGTGGTGTCAGAATGCCGTTGTGGTTGTGCAAGTATCGATTTTGCAATTAATGGAAGCCCGGTTGACCAACGTGGTGGCATAACGGTTATCGCAGATTATCTATACCACTCCGAGCAAAAATTCCAGATGGGTTGCTTCCTATTTATGTCTAACGGCCATATTGCAGGCTTAGAGGTCTGGTCAGTGGACGGAGCGGAAACTCCTAGTCGTTTACCCCTTCCGGTTGAGCTATACGGCTATGAAAATGCAGGGCGCTAACAATCAGTACCACGGCGAAAGCTGGGCCTTATGTGAGTTCTAGATGACTGACTACCAAGCTGAAGTTGTCGAATTTTTCGGTTATTGGCCTGCGTTCTGCGATGGGCATGTCGTTTCATATGAAAATACTGGTAATTCGATCAAGCTGAGAATCGACTACATAGATTCGGACAAATCCCTCAGAGCGCTGGTCGAAATTAGCTTTCAAGAAGTATCGGATGCGTATCTATCTGATTACGTACCCGAAAGTGTGGTGAGCAATTTGAGCATCCTCAGAGGTTCGCAACATTGGGTAAGTCTTGAACCATGCTATGGTTTAGGTGGTAGCTTTAAATGTAAGAGTGTACAAGCGGTTATCGTAAACTCGTAAGGTGGGTTCGCGAAGCAACCCACCATTGGTGTAAGGGCAGAGAATTATTATTTTGAACGACGATATCGCGGCTGAGAAATGGCGGATTGTCGCTTCGCTCCGAATCCACCTTGCGTGTTGGGTTGCTTCCTGGACTCCCCCCTCAAGGTTGAGCGTCCTTGCGGGCTATGACTGAAACATTACTTCGGTTGTAACAGCAGGCAGGGTGGGCAACTTGTTGCCCACGCATCTCGAAGCGTCACCCTGTGTCGATAAATTCGGGAATATTTTCTGGTCTCACATGGTGGGCAAGCAGGCTTGCCCACCCTACGCTTAATACGAAATAAGAAATACATTGAAACGCGTAACCCGCAAATGTAACGCGTAACCCGCACAGGTAGGGCGCACTTAAGTGCGCCATTTCGTAGTGTCAAGAACTGCGGTGTGGCGCGCCAAGGCGACGCCCTACGGAGTTTTTTAATAGCTGTGTAGGGCGCTTGAGCCGCGCGGATTGATTTTTCCGCCAAGGAAAATCCCTTGCTTTTTGGGTCGCCTAGCTTGCAACACGCTCTGCACAAATCACGATTTTTGACATCGAATTTTTAATAGCGCGGTGCCCAGTTGCGCGCATCGCGTTCATTAAGCCTATTTACACTCCATATTAATTATATCGCCAAGCAGGTTGCTCATTGCCGCCCGCAGGCTAATTAGCCGCAACCTCACTGCGGTACTCACTCGGTGTTTTGCCAACTAACGCCTTAAACGCGCGGTTAAACGGCCCTAGCGAGTTAAACCCGCTCTCCATGGCAATGGTTAAAATAGAACTGTCTGCGCAGGCAGGGTTGGCCAGTAATGTTTGGGCGTGGGCGATGCGGTAGGTGTTGACCATGTGATTAAAATTGCGGAATTGCAAATCGCCGGTAATACATTGGGTGACTTTATATTCCTGCTCGCCAATTAATTGGGCAAGGCCTGCCACTTTAATTTCCGCATCTAAAAAAATCTGGTGTTGCTCCAGCTGTGTTTTTACCTTGTGGGCAATTGTCGGGTCGATTTCCAATGGTTGGATTTTTTTGCGCTGTCTGTTTTGCGCAGGTTCCAGCAGCGGGTGGCCGAGGCGATAGTGCATGGCGCGGGCGGTAGCAAGCAGGGCAACAATTGCCAGGTAGGTTTTAATTTCGCCTTGCCAGGGGGCAAGCGCGGGTAGTGAGGCGGCTAGGGAGGTGAGCAGTAATAGGCTGTAGCCCGCCGCGTATATCAGCCGAAAGCCTTGTTCCTTTTTATCACCGACGGCGCGCAGCCCTTCGGTGGCTTCCACCAGGGGCAGCAATAATACGGTTGAGCTAAATAGCGTGACGAGTTTGTTGAGCATGCCGATGAGGTTGCTGGTGTGCAGATTGGGCAGCCAGGTTTCCAGAAGTATAAGCGCGGCTGTGAGGGCAAATTGGCCCGCAACGAGTAGGGGCGGCCAGAGGGGGCGGGGGCCGGGCGGTTTGAATAGTGCGCGGCTGAGCAGCCAGGCCAAACCACAGGTCACGCAACTGGCGATGGACAACAGCCAGGCCAATGCAGGGATGGATTCGAGCACAGTCTGCTTGAGGGTAAAACTCAGGATCGCTAGGGCGAATAACACGCCGTAGAGGTTGAGCGGCTGCAGCAATTGCGCGGGCAGCCGCAGGCTTAACCGAGGGATGTGTTTAAAGGAGTCGACATTCACAGGTGGCAGGCCTTGTTTGAGGGGCTGAAAGCGGGGTTTTGCGCTGAATGACCTGGCCGATTTCCAAATCGGAAGGACACAGCTAAGCCCCGGCTTGAACATAAAAGGCTCTAATCCTACAGGAAGCTTTTATGTCGCAAAAACTCTTAAACCTTAGCAGCCGGTTGTGGTTTGTTACCGCCGCCGCCGGGCAGCTGGCCTTTGTGCTGTTTATTGTCACCTACTACGGCAGCCGCACCTGGCGCGGTGATTTTGCCGCCTGGAATAACAAACCGGTGATTACGGGCTTTGTCCCCGGCGACAGCCTGGGCAATCTGTTGTTTGCCCTGCATGTGTTGCTGGGCGGCGTGATTACCCTGGCGGGCCTGCTGCAGCTGGTGCCCCGCATTCGCCAGGCCGCCCCTGGATTACACCGCTGGAACGGGCGGTTATTTTTGGCTTTGGCGGTTTTCCTGGCCTTGGATGGGGTGTGGAAAATTCTGGTGCGGGGCTCGACTCTGTCCACCGCTTCAACCCTGAGCGGTTTAGTGGGGGCGGCGTTAATCCTCCTGTGTTGCGCCCTGGCTTTTTATTTTGCTCGCCGGGGCCAGGTGGTTAAGCACAGGCGCTGGGCCCTGCGGGCGTTTTTAGTGGTGAGTGGGGTGTGGTTTTTCCGCGTGGGTATTATGGCCTGGGTCATCCTCAACCAGGGGCCGCGCGGCATGAATGCCACCCTCTCTGGGCCTGCGGATGTGGCCCTAGCCATCGGCAGTTATTGTGTGCCGCTGGCGGGTTTGCAGATGTATTTGTGGGCGCAAAGCAGTGCAGCGGCGGGGGTTAAAAACCTGGTGAGCCTGCTTATTGTGCTGCTGACGGGGCTGATGGCGGTAGGGATTGTTGGCACTGTGTCCATGATGTGGTGGCCGTATCTTTAGTGCCGTAAATACTGGGCTAATAAGGGGGTGGGCCTTGATGCACGGGGGCGCCTGAGAAACGGCTCGCGCCCTGAGCAAATAAAATTGCCATGGATGGTTTGACTTTCTTTCACCTGCAAGATATTGTTTGCACATGACAGACGAAAACACATATCCAAGTGGAGATCAGTTGCTGGCGATGCTGGCGGCCCTCGCCAATCCGCACCGGCTCAGAATTATGGGGGCGCTGCACCTGGACGGCCGCAATTATGTGAGCCAGCTGGCCCGTGAGATCGGCATTAGCCGGCCACTGCTGCAGCTGCATTTGCAGAAGCTTGCGGATGCGGGCCTGGTGACGAGCAAGCTGGAATTGTCTGAGGACGGTAAGGCGCTGAATTATTACGAGGTGGCGCGCTTTGCGGTCCAGCTGACGCCGGCCTTAGTGGCCGAAGCCGCCCGCTCCCTAACACTTAATCCCGATAATTAGAGGCGCTTATGTCTGAGAATTCACTTTTTGCATTGTTTTTTTTCCCGTCGCTGGCGGCTGTGCTGATTTTTTCTATGAAATATGTCGCCGCTATTCTGCAGGCAAAATTTCGTCTTTCCCAGGATGAGGCTTATCGCGAAATGGCCGCGAAAACAGCTGCCGCGCAGGCTGAAATGGTTGAGGGATTCTCTGCTATGCAAAATACACTGGTGGATATTCAGTTAAAACTGGCCAGCCTGGAAAAAATATTAAAAGACGTTGAGTAGTGCGGCAGATTTTTAAGCGAATTATGTAACGCACGATAAAAATTGTGCGGCAGATTTAACCTGGCGGCTTTGTATGCCGGGTTAACTTTTTTGCAGATTTAATGGGGCGGCAAGGGTGCCGCACAAAGGGCGCTAGCCGCCGGGTTAATAATGGCGGCATGGATGCCGCCCCGGCGGTGCAAACCGCCGTGAG
>DAOQGS010000148.1:0-7645 GCA_035338675.1 Cellvibrionaceae bacterium | reverse complement strand
GCGGCAAAATAGATCGTCCTGATCTATTTTGCCTAGGCTGCGCTAAACCTACGAAAATGCGCGGATTTTCTTGTTTGAGCGCAGCTCCCGGCGGCTTCACTAAGAATTAATTTATGATTAAAAATGTACTTCAAGCCCGGCAATTAAACCATCCATGTAGGCGTCGGCATAGAGGTTACCTAGGTCGGTGGATTTAAGGGCCATGCGGCGGTAGCCTCCATACACGCCAAAATCTAGGGCGATCAAATCTAAATCGTACCCCACGCGAAAATCCACATCATAAAGCGTATTACCTTTGAGGGTGGCGCCGTTTAATACCGACTGTACGTAAAGGCCGTCTAAAAATGGAATATCAATGCGGCCATTTAAATACAGCATGGGCACTACTTCATTTAATTTTGTACGGTCTTGTGAAGGTTGTGATAATTGTAGAGAGCTAATTGAGGTTGACAGCGCTTCAAAATCACCGTTTAAGGAGCGAGCAGTAAGGCCCGCATCTAAATTGATCCAGTTGTCCAGCACTTCGTAATAAAACGTAAAATCAATATTGTCGAACGTTAATGCAACACTGTCTCGTGTGTTGAAGAACGTGGGGCCAACCACGTATTTGACGATACGTGATTTTGCATTTTCGATATTGGTATAGGTCATCCGAATATTGGGCACGAACGGGATAGGGTGTTCGAAATTCACCCAAACGGAATTGTACGTCTCACCATAAAATTGCCAATCATCAAACTTGACTGGTTTGCCGGTTTTTTTAATGCGGGCGGTTTGGCTCTGCGCCTCACCCGATAAATCCGCATTCCAATATTCCACCCCCGCCCGCAGGCCTAAGGTGTCGGCATGGGCATTGTGTGCGAGCGTGAACGCAGTGGTAGCCAGTAGAGGTACAAGGAGCATGTGCTTGGCGAGCATGTTCGTCTTCCAACGTTAGAATTAATCGGCCTGGGCAGTTTAATGCATATTGAAGCGAGGCTGTTGGCCTGGCGGCATTTTTGTCTGCACACTCGATGCGTTTGTGAAACCTGTTGTAATCCAAGCCGGAAATGCCTTGCCGTGAATGCTTTCGGGCAGATACACACGCAGGTTTTGCCAGTTAAAAAAAGTGCGAGCCTATATTAAGGCTTACCGCAGAGGCTAAGTCGCCGGACAGGTAATACTGGTATTGCAGGGCAAGTTCCACCTTATTGGCGATGGTGCCGCCAAAGGTGAATGAGCCATAAGCACCGCCGTTAATGTCAAAATCCTCCTCCCAACAATTCTTGCAGTTTTCGATGCTGCGGGATGAGCCAAATACGCTGCTAAGCCCGAGGCGGCCCTGCAAAAATAACGCAGCATTGAGCGGATAGTTGGCGCCTGCCTCGATAAATAAAATAGTGCCGCTTGCGGAGGAATCTTTGCTGTAGGTATCCCCCGAGTATTCTTCGCGCACCACTTGGCTAAAGCCTAGTTGGTCGTCGTAACTTAATGAGCCGCCGCCTGCGTTAATCATCCAGGGTGAGTTGGCGAAGTAATACTGCACATTGAGGGTAAACAGGTCGGCGCTATCGCCTATATAGGCCTTGGCGGCGGCGTCTTTATCCAGCTGTGCTTGACCGGCGGAAAGACCGAACTCCCAGCCTGCACTCTCCGGTACTGCTGAATGATTTGCCGAGTCTTGCGCGTGGGTAGTGGAGGTTAGGGCTAGGCTGGTTGCGAGTGTAAACAGCGTGGCGAGGTTTCGGATGGGCCGTACGAGGGGGAAGGGCATAAGGGTTCCTTATCTAAAAATCAAAATCTAAACAATTAAAAATCAGTACACCAAAAGCGTCATTGAGCTTAGGGCGGCTGAGTTTAACCCAGAAATTTCCGGTGAACTCGCAAGGCAGGGCTTTAAGGGCTGAAATTGCGCAGATCTTTGCAAAAATTTGCGCCGCTTTTATTCAAGGCATTTGCGGTGTGTGGTCTTCCAGGGCCTAACCAGCAGTGCCCAGCAGGTCTAAAAATGCCCGTGCGGCATTGGTGAGTGCTCGTTTGGGGTGGGTAATGACGCCGAGATCACGGCTGATTACCAGGGGTACATCCAGCACCATCAGTTGGTCATCCAGCAGGGTTTGCGGCAGCAAGCTCCAGCCTAAACCCACGCTCACCAACATTTTTATGGTTTCTAAATAATTGGTGGCCATGGTGATATTCAGTGGCAGGCCGTGTTCATCAAAACAGGCCTTCACCAGGCGGCCGGTATAGGTGCTTACATCCGGCAGAATGGCGGGCAGGCGGCTTAGGTGCTCAAGGGGGATGGTATCGGCTGCGCTGTTAAACAAGCCTTTACTGGCTACAAATACCAATGGGTCTGGCCAGAGGGTGCGCTCGGTGAGCACCGGGTGTGGCGTGGGGCCGAGGGTCACCACGGCCAGCTCACAATCGCCTTTGGCCACCCGCTGGTAGGCAATTTCCGAATCCAAAAACTCAAACTGCAGGTTCACCCGCGGGTAGCGGTGAACAAACTCATGCAGCACCGGCGGCAATTTATGCAGGCCCACATGGTGGCTGGTGGCAACTTTTAACTCCCCGCTAACCGCGCCATCTAAATCCGCCAGGGCCTGGCGGGCCTCCTCTAACGCTTGCAGAATTCCCATGGCGCGCTGCTGTAGCAGAACTCCCGCTTGGGTTAATTCCACCCGGCGGTTAACGCGGTGAAATAGGGCGTGGCCCACCTCGTCCTCCAGGGCCGCCACGCGCTTGCTTACCGCCGGTTGGGTTAGATGTAAGAGGCTCGCCGCCTGGGAAAAACTGCCCTGGGCGGCCACGGCTAAAAAGGCTTTGAGGTTTTGGGTGTCCACAGATTTGTATTCCTGTTTGGAATTCAAAACATAAAAAGAATGAATTGGAGTTATTTGATTTAGGTTGCGACAATAAACCCATGTGGTCAAGAACCGAAGGGGATTTTTATGGCTGGCAAAACACTTTACGACAAACTCTGGGACGCCCACGTGGTGTCGCAACGGGATGACGGCTCGGCCCTCATCTATATCGACCGGCACATAGTGCACGAAGTGACCTCTCCTCAGGCCTTTGAGGGCCTGCGTTTGGCGGGCCGCAAACCTTGGCGTTTGGACAGCATTTTGGCTACCCCCGATCACAACGTGCCCACCACCACAAAAGAGCGCTCCTCTGGTGTGGCCGGTATCGAAGACCCTATCTCCCGCATTCAGGTGCAAACCCTGGATGAAAACTGCGATGAGTTGGGGATTTTGGAATTTAAAATTAACGATCAGCGCCAGGGCATAGTGCATGTGGTGGGGCCGGAATCCGGCGCCTGTTTACCCGGCATGACGATCGTCTGCGGGGACTCCCACACCTCCACCAATGGCGCTTTGGGTGCGCTCTCCATCGGTATAGGCACCAGCGAGGTGGAGCATGTGATGGCCACCCAGTGTTTGGTGGCGAAAAAAATGCGCAATATGTTGGTTCGCGTGGACGGCCAGTTGGCCCCCGGCGTTACCCCCAAAGACGTAGTGTTGGCCATCATCGGCGAGATTGGCACCGCCGGTGGCACCGGCTACGCCATTGAATTTGGTGGCGAAGTATTTCGCTCCATGAGCATGGAAGGGCGCTTAACCGTGTGCAATATGGCCATCGAAGCGGGCGCTCGCGCCGGCATGGTGGCGGTGGATGACATCACCATCGACTACGTAAAAGGCCGCCCCTTTGCGCCTAAAGCTGAACACTGGGAGCAAGCGGTGGCCAACTGGCGGCAGTTGTATTCCGATAGCGACGCCGTGTTTGACCGTGTAGTGCTATTGGATGGCGGCGCCATTGAACCGCAAGTGAGCTGGGGCAATAGCCCGGAAATGGTGTTGCCCGTGGGCGGGCGAGTGCCCGACCCCGCTTTGGAGCAGGACCCGGTAAAAAAAGCCGGTATCGAGCGGGCCCTTGAATATATGGGTTTAGAGGCGGGCCAGGCGATTACCGACATAAAAGTAGACCGCGTGTTTATCGGCTCCTGCACTAATTCGCGCATCGAAGATATTCGCGCCGCAGCTGCAGTAGTAAGGGGTAAAACCAAAGCCGCCTCGGTTAAAGAAGCCATAGTGGTGCCCGGCTCCGGCTTGGTAAAACAACAGGCGGAGGCTGAAGGCCTGCACCAAGTATTTATCGCCGCAGGCATTGAGTGGCGGGAGCCAGGTTGCTCTATGTGTTTAGCCATGAATGCCGACCGCTTAGAGCCTGGCGAGCACTGCGCCTCCACCTCCAACCGCAATTTTGAAGGGCGCCAGGGTTATGGCGGCCGCACCCATTTAGTCAGCCCCGCCATGGCCGCCGCTGCGGCAATTGCAGGCCACTTTGTTGACGTTCGGGAGTTTTAATCATGAAAGCATTTACCCAATTAAACGGTTTGGTAGGCCCCATGGATCGCGCCAATGTGGACACGGATTTAATTATTCCCAAACAATTTTTAAAATCCATTAAGCGCTCAGGCTTCGGCCCCAATGCCTTTGATGAATTGCGTTATTTAGACAAGGGTGAACCGGGCCAGGATAATTCCAACCGGCCCATCAACCCCGAGTTCCCGCTGAATTTCCCGCGCTACCAAGGCGCCAGTATTTTGCTTGCCCGCGAGAACTTCGGCTGCGGCTCCAGCCGCGAACACGCTCCCTGGGCCTTAGAGGAATACGGCTTCCGCTGCATTATCGCGCCGAGTTTTGCGGATATTTTTTATAACAACTGTTTTAAAAATGGCATGTTGCCTTTGGTGTTGTCTGAGGCGGTTGTTGCTAAATTATTTGCAGAACTTTATGCAACGGAAGGTTATAGCTTGACGGTGGATTTGCCATCGCAACAGGTGATTACACCTGGCGGTGAGACCTTTGGGTTTGAAGTGGATGCGTTTCGTAAACATTGTTTGTTGAATGGGTTTGATGATATTGGGTTGACTTTGCAGGATGCGGGGTTGATTCGGGATTATGAAACTCGGCGTAAGGTTGAAGTGCCTTGGTTGTTTAATATTTAGGAGTAAATTTATGCGTGGAAAAATATTTTTTATTGTTTTAATTTTATGCTCTATCGATGTATTTGGAGATGATTGGAATGCTCCGACAACACCGATAAGTCAATTATATGTTTATCCAAACTATGTCGTGGTGGTGCAAGAGGGTAATTACACAGCGCCAATGTGCACGCCAGGTTTTGCGTGGAGTTTTTTGTGGGCTGATTTCGATGCTGCTACTCAACAAAGGATTTACAGTGCTTTGTTAGCAGCAAAGCTAGCTAGGACACCAATAAAACCTATATTTTCAAGCTCTTCCTGTGGCCCTGAAGGGAAGCCGAAGTTTAACGGACAGTTTGTTCTTTAACGCGTAACCCGGACTACACGTAGGGCGCACCTTGGTGCGCCGTTTTCGGTGTGTCTGAGACTTCGGTGTGGCGCACCAAGGTGACGCCCTACGGGTAAGTAGTTAATGCGCGGTACGGATGCAACTCTAATTTATATGTGTTGCAAGTTGTGTGTGTTCTCTCGCAAGAGTGTGGGAGCAAGAAATTTAACTGAAAAATACTGCCGCTAAACGTGGCACAGAAAGAGGAATCCCCCTTGAGCAAAAAAATTATTATTCTTCCCGGTGACGGCATAGGCCCGGAAATTATCACCGAAGCTTTAAAAGTCCTAAAAAAGGCCGATGAGCTTTTTGATCTGCAATTAAGCTACGAGGAAGATCATATAGGCGGTAGCGCCATTGACGCCTATGGCGTGCCATTAGCCGATAGCACCATCGAAAAATGCCGCACGGCCGATGCCATTTTAATGGGCTCTGTAGGTGGGCCTAAGTGGGATAAATTAGATGCGGCGATTCGGCCGGAAAAAGGCCTGTTAAAAATCCGCTATGATTTAGGCCTTTATGCAAACCTGCGCCCGGCAATTTTGTATTCGCAATTGGCTAGTGCCTCCAGCTTAAAGCCGGAAATTGTTGCCGGCTTGGATATTTTAATTGTGCGGGAATTAACCGGCGGCATTTATTTTGGGCAACCGCGCGGCATTCGCGTATTGGAAAGCGGCGAGCGGCAGGGTTTTAATACGGCTGTTTACAGCGAAAGTGAAATTGAGCGCATCGGCCGCACGGCGTTTGAAATGGCCCGCAAGCGCCATAAAAAAGTCTGCTCGGTGGATAAAGCCAATGTGTTGGAAGCCACCGTGTTGTGGCGTGAAGTGATGGACCGTTTAAGTGCGGATTACCCGGATGTGGAATTAAGCCATATGTATGTGGATAACGCGGCTATGCAGTTGGTGCGCGCGCCCAAGCAATTTGACGTAATTGTTACGGGCAATATGTTTGGCGATATTCTCTCCGACACAGCGGCAATGCTCACAGGCTCCATCGGAATGTTGCCCTCTGCTTCATTAAATGAAAAAGCGTCCGGCTTGTATGAGCCAGTGCACGGCTCCGCGCCGGATATCGCCGGGCAGGGTATTGCTAATCCATTAGCCACTATTTTAAGTGCTTCTATGATGCTGCGTTATTCCTTGGGCCGCAGCGATGCCGCCGATGCCATTGAAGCGGCGGTAGGTAAGGTATTGGATCAGGGCTTGCGCACTGGCGATATTTATTCGGCAGCCAATCCAGAAGGCACCCGCAAGGTCGGAACGCGCGAAATGGGCGAAGCGGTGGTGGCCGCTTTAACGCGCTAAATTCGCCGCAATTAAATTCATAGCCATTATTAAACAGTTTAAACAGGTGATTTTATGTTACGAGTAGGATTTGTTGGTTGGCGGGGAATGGTAGGCTCAGTATTAATGGGCCGTATGTTAGAAGAAAACGATTTTGCCCTAATTGAGCCGGTATTTTTTACCACCTCCAATGTTGGCGGCAAAGGCCCCGCTATAGGTAAAGAAATCGCGCCCTTAAAAGATGCCAATAGCATTGATGAATTAAAAACACTCGATGCAATAATTAGCTGCCAGGGCGGCGACTACACCAACGACGTATTCCCTAAATTGCGCGCCGCAGGCTGGAATGGTTATTGGATTGATGCGGCCAGCTCTCTGCGGATGAAAGACGACGCCATTATTATTCTCGACCCAGTGAATAAAGATGTTATTGAGCAGGGCTTGGCTAAGGGCGTAAAAAATTATATCGGCGGCAACTGCACCGTAAGCCTGATGCTGATGGGTTTGGGTGGCTTATTTAAAGCCGGTTTGGTGGAGTGGGTCAGCTCTATGACTTATCAGGCCGCCTCCGGCGCCGGTGCGCAAAACATGCGCGAACTGATCAGCCAAATGGGCGCCATTCACGCAAGCGTGGCCGATAAGCTCGCCGATCCTGCCAGTGCTATTTTGGATATTGATCGCCAAGTGGCCGCCACCCAGCGCAGCTCAGACTTCCCCACCGCTAACTTCGGTGCGCCCCTGGCGGGCAGCCTGCTGCCCTATATCGATAAACAATGGGAAACCGGCCAGAGCAAAGAAGAGTGGAAGGGCATGGCGGAGACCAACAAAATCCTCGGCCCCACCAGCGCAATCCCCATTGATGGCCTGTGTGTGCGCATCGGTGCCATGCGCTGCCACAGCCAGGCGATCACTTTGAAGCTGAATAAAAATGTCCCCATGGCGGATATAGAGCAGTTAATTGTCCAGGCCAACGATTGGGTAACCCTGGTTCCCAATACC